>JAISRM010000174.1 GCA_031273645.1 Endomicrobium sp. | reverse complement strand
GCTAATTGTATTACAGAAAATTTTTTTTATCAAGCATTTCGCGCCGCACAGACTTCGTCTGTTTTATGGTACGGCCTTCGTCTGCTTGGTACGGCCTTCGTCTGTGTTTATGCAGGATGACAAAACAGACGCTGCCTGCCAATCCCATAAAACAGACAAAGCCTGTTGTCTTTCAGTTTGTCATTTCCGTGTTTTTAATATTTGTTCTTCCTTAGCAGCCTGCGCTCGAGTGTTTTTATCGGGTGGGAATCCAAGTTTGCTACAAAATTCTCTCAGCCGAAGTCTGTCGTCTCTCAGTCTGTCATTCCCGTGAAAACGGGAATCCAAGTTTGCTAAAAAATTCTTTTTACATTGTGTCTTTGAAATGAATAAAATAATGTCAGAGACTGTATTAACATTAAAAATGGATCCCCGCTTTCGCGAGGATGACAGCGGCGGCAATTCCCGCTTTCGCGGGAATTGATGACAGACACAAACAAAACAGCCGCAGTCTGTTGTCTTTCAGTTTGTCATTCCCGTGAAAACGGGAATCCATGTTTGCTAAAAAAATCTTTTTACATTGTGTTCTTAAAAGAGATAATGTTAGAGACTATAATTAATATTAAACATGGATTCCCACCCGATAAAAACATTCGGGCGCAGGCTGCTTAGGAATATAAAAATCATTAATACTTTCGGGAATTGACAGACACAAATAAAACCGACACTGGCTGTGTTCCCATAAAACAGACGAAGTCTGCAGGCGAAGTCTGGGGCGTATGGTAACAATCAGTTTATTCTAAAAGACGTTTTGCTTTTTTTAAATCGATTTTTTCGTTAAGTCTGAGTTCCAATACCGGAAGTTTTGAGAGTTTTTTTATTAGAAATGCGTTTGATTTTGCGGATATGTCGCGCGGATCTTTGCGGCCGCTTAGAATTATTCCGGAAACTTTTTGTTTGTCTTGTCTTAATTTTTCAATTGTCAGCAAAGTGTGGTTTAACGTTCCCAGCCCAAACCTTGCGACAACTATTACCGGCAGTTTAAATTTTTTTATTAAATCCGACACGAAAAAATCTTTTTTTAACGGGACCAAAAGCCCGCCCACCCCTTCTACGACTGTAAAATCGTATTTATTTAAAAAATATTTTAATCCGGCGCAGGCTTTTTTAATATCAAAAGTTTTGCCTTCAATTAAACCGGCGCCGTAGGGAGACATGGGGTTTTTAAAAAATATGGGAGTAACGGTTTCCGGTTTTTCTTTAATTGCGCAGGCTTTAATTAAAGCGCGCGCATCGTTTCTGTCGCCGGTTGAAACGGGTTTGAAAACGCCCGTATTGATTCCGGCGTTTTTTAAACTTTCGGCAAGCCGCGCGCAAACGTAAGTTTTTCCGGCTCCGGTATCTGTGGCAGTAATGAAAATTCCTTTATGCATTGTAACTGTATAATAAAAAATCGCGCAGATAAAGTCAAAATCCGAATCATTTACTATATAAATAATAATTATGTATAATAACTTTGCAATTGATCGACTCCCATTCGATATCTCTTCGGGAATTTTCATTCGGGAACAAACTGAAAGACGATAGACTGCATCTGTTTGTATGTGAGTTGATTTTCACAATGAACGCCCGAGGGTCGTTTCGCTTAAAAACACCCGAAGGGCGCGAAGGGTGTGGAGGACAAGTATGAAAAAAATTATTTTGTCTGCATTGTTTTTTCTGCTTCCGGCTGCGGTTCTTGCCGACAACTATAAATTTTCGCCGGACGGCTTAAAAGAAATAAACGTTGTTTTAGACGGCGGCAAAGTAAACATCGGCGCTTTTGCCGCAGAGGAAATCAGCGTTAAAATTTTGCCGCCCTCAAAAGACGGGCTTGGAAGAATCGTTAACACCGACGACGGCAAACTTTCGATTTTACTTGACGACAGCGCCGTTAACGAAAACGCCTTTGTCGATATTAAACTGCCCAAAGGCAATTCGACCGTTTACATAAATTCAAAAAAGGCCGAAATTTCTGCGTCGGGCATTAACGGATTTTTAAGCATAGAAGCAAATTCCGGTTCGGCAAATATCGATAAGTTAAACGGAGATTTGTATCTTTCGGTAATTGAAACCAAAATAAAGGCAAACGGGATTTTTAAAAGTCTTGATATAGAAAACGAAAACGCAGATATTGAAATCACTTTAAACAATCTTCCGCCGGGTCTGCATTATTACGACGTTCACGGTTCGGGCAATATCATTTTTCGTTTAGGCAAAACCGTGAAAAAAGAAAAGCTTAAAGTCGGAAGAAGCGAATTTAACGGAAACTTGAGGATAGAATAATGGCTCAATCAAAAACGGCGCTCGTAACGGGCGCATCTAAAGGCATAGGAGCCGCCATTGCAAAAACTTTGGCAAGGGACGGTTTTGATATTTGGCTTAATTACCGTTCTAACGACGAGCAGGCGCAAAAAGTTAAAGCCGAAATAGAATGTTTAGGAAGGTCTTGCGCGCTTTTAAAATTTGACGTGGCAAATTACGAAGAAACGGAAACAATTCTTGCTCCGATGCTGGAAAAAGAAACTCCTTTTGCCGTAATCAACAACGCGGGTTTTAGAAAAGACGCTCTTTTGATATGGATGAAACAGGAAGAATGGAAAGACGTCGTTTCCGTTACGTTAGACGGCTATTTTAATATTGTAAAAACGGTTTTGCCTCTAATGCTTAGGGCAAGGCAGGGACGCATTATAAACGTAACGTCTGCGGCGGCGCATTTTGGAGTTGCGGGACAGGGAAATTATTCTGCTGCAAAAGCCGGACTTATCGGGGCGACAAGATCTTTAGCCGTTGAAGTTGCAAAGAGAAATGTTCTTGTAAACGCGGTATCGCCGGGATATATAGATACGGAAATGCTCGAAGGTCTTCCAATGGCCGAAATTATTAAAAACATACCGCTTGCAAGGGCGGGAAAACCGCAAGACGTAGCCGAGCTGGTCTCGTTTTTAGCGTCTGATAAAGCCGGTTATATTACCGGACAGACTTTTCAGGTTAACGGCGGGATAGGTTCTTAAGGCAGGCATTTATTTTGCCTGTCTTTTTTATATTTAAAGACAAAGCAAGCGGCGGGGAATAAAGAGTGAACGGCGAATTAAAAGAAAAATACGACGTTGCGGTGATAGGTTCCGGAATTTCCGGGCTGACGTCCGCGCTGCTTTGCGCAAAGAAAGGAAAGACAGTGGCGGTATTTGAGCAGTCGGGCATAATAGCTCCTCTTCTTTCCGGCTTTAGCAGAAACGGCGTTCATTTTGACACGGGGTTTCATTATTCCGGAGTTTTAGGTCAAGACGAAGTCGGCGGTTATATGTTTAGGCAGCTCGGTCTTGATATTGCCGTCGAACCTTGCGACTCCGACGGCTACGACGAAATGCATCTGCTTTCTTCGGGCAGAACTTTCAAAATGCCTTCCGGCCGCGCCCGCCTTGAACAAAAACTTACGGAATTTTTTCCGCAGGAAAAAGAAGGAATAAAAAAATATCTTGATTTAACGCAAAACATCATAAATGGCGTGCCTTTTTTAAATTTCCATAAGAAAAGCTTTGCGGACGAAGAGCTTTTTCGTTTTTTTGACGATAAAAAAACTCTTTCAGACGTTTTAAACGAACATTTTAAAAGCGAAGAACTCAAAAGCCTTTTTTCTTTTTCATCGGTCTTATACGGCACTCCGCCGTCTGAAATTGCTTTTCTTTTGCATTGCTGCTGCAGCGGGATTATGTTTGATAGCGCATGGAAGATAAAGGGCGGAATGAAAGTTTTTGTCGAAGCTTTAAAAAAAGCTCTGCGCGATGCCGGGGTTGAAATCTTTACAAATAAAAAAGCCCAAAGCATTACGGTTGAAAACGCCGATTTAAAAACCGTAGGTTTTGCCGACGGTTCAAAAGCGCAATGCCGTATATGCATTTCTTCAATTCACCCTAAGGAATTTATAAAAATAGCTCCGCAGGAAAGTTACAGAGATAAAAATTCACAGCGCATAATGAACATGCGCGAAACGGAAGGTTTTTTTGCGCTTTACGGCATTTTAAAAGAACCGCTGCAGTCTGAGGCGATTAACAACGCGGCTTTCGTTAATTTTGACGATTTTAAAAAAGATCATAAAGATTTTATGTACATCAATTTTTCAGGCTCGCGGCCGCAGGCGGTATGCGCGGTTTTATCGGTGGATTCCGATGAAAAAAGCTGGAATCTTTGCGAAAAAGATTATCAAGAGAAGAAAAAGCGCGTCGGGGAAAAAATAAAAGCGGCTTTGCGTTTAAATTGGCCGGAGCTTGCCGAAAAAATAATTTATGCAGATTCAGCCACCCCGCGCACTTTTAAAAAGTACGTCAATTATTACGGCAGTTACGGCATTATGCACAGCGTCGGGCAGGCAAATATTTTGCCTTTGACGAAAATTCCGGGATTATTTGTAGTCGGGCAGGCCGTCGTCGCGCCGGGTTTAGTGGGAGCTATGGTCAGCTCTTTTTTGCTTGATAAAATGATGCAAAGACATGAAAAAGGCGGCCAAGCCGTCGCTTAACGCTTGAGATTAAAAGAGGTTTTTTTATGGGTTCGTCTAAAAAACGCGTGGTTATTACGGGCGTAGGAGCCGTTTCGCCTTACGGAGCGGGAGCAAATCTTCTTGCGCAAAATATGCTTAATGGCGTAAGCAGCGTAAAATTTAACGCAGAGCTTGCCGATATTGCCGATATTTCAAGCAGGGTTTCTTCAACCGTTCCCGAGATGGATTTTTCATATATTCCAAGAACTTACAGGCGTTCTATGTCAAAAATGTCTCTCTACGCCTATGCGGCCGTTAAAGAAGCGTTAAACTGCGCGGGTTTTAACACAGCGCCCGACGGCGCTTCTCTCTACTTGGGATCAACTATCAGCGCTATGGAAACGTGGGTTGAATTTGTTGAAAAATACAAGAAAAAAGAATTTGACACCATAAAAACTTCCGTCGTTTTTCAGGTAATGAATCATTCCCCTTTGGCAAATATCGCGCAGAGTTTTGACATAAAAGGGCCGGGTTTCGGCACCTGCACGGCATGCGCTACGGGTTTAATAAATGTCGGGCTTGCATACCAGTCAATTGTAGGCGGATTTACGGATAAAGCTATTTGCGGCGGAACCGACGAATATCATCCCATAATGACGGCGTGTTTTTCTATTATGAACGCCGCAAGCAGCCTCTTTAACGACGACCCTCAAAAAGCTTCGCGTCCTTTTGATAAGGACCGCTGCGGCATAGTGTGCGGAGAAGGCTGCGGGATACTTTTTATAGAAACGCTTGAAAGCGCTCTTGAAAGGGGCGCAAAAATTTACGGAGAAATTTTGGGGTTTGGCACAAATACCGAAACTAAAAGCATATCTCACCCGTCGCGCCAATGTATAAGCGAGTGCATGCGCCTTGCTTTAAAAAATGCAGGCGGCATGGATCCTTCATGCATAGATTTTGTAAACTCTCACGCCACAAGCACTATTGCCGGCGACGTAGAAGAAAGTCAGGCGATAAAAGAAGTTTTTGGAAAAGATATGCGCGTCAACAGTTTAAAAGGGCATATCGGACACACTATGGCCGCAAGCGGCGCGCTTGAACTGATAGCTATGCTTGACATGGCCGCGCAAGGCAAAGCCGCCGCAACGCTAAACCTTGAAAACCCCGATCCCGATTGCCGCTGCGTAAACCATATTGTAAAAACCCAAGAATTAAAAATAAACACTTTTATGAAAAACAGTTTTGCGCTCGGCGGAACAAACTGCTCTTTAATAATCGGAACTTGCGTCAAAGACGCCATCAAAGACGCTTTAATTTAAAGTTCAGGCAGGCTGCGCCTGTTTTTAAAATTGCTGACATAATTAAATTTATAATATGTCCAAAGGAGACTTTATCAAATGACCAGAGAAGAAATCGTAAAGACCGTCAACGACGCCTTAATGAAAGAATTTGAATTGCCCGAAGATAAAATGAAGCCTGAAGCAAATTTTTTTGCCGATTTGGGTTTAGACAGTCTTGACGCTGTGGACATGGTTATTGTTCTTGAACAGGCGTTTAAAGTCAAGCTCAGAGCCAATTATCAAGTCGGAAAAATTATAACTTTAAACGATCTTTACAATTATATCGAAGAACTCACCAATAAAAATTAAAGCGGTCAACCGATTCAGACTTCACCTGCAGGCTGCGCCTATTTTATAGAATACGGGCAGCGTCTGTTTTGTTTGTGTTCGTTTGTCATCCTCGTGAAAACGGGGATCCATTTTTAATATTAATATGGTCTCTAACATTATTTCTTTTCAGACTTCGTCTGCAGGCTTCGCCTGTTTTATGGGACACAGACAGTGTCTGTTTTGTTTGTGTTCGTTTGTCATTCCCGTGAAAACGGGACAGGCTTCGCCTGTTTTATGGGATTGGCGATCAGCGTCTGTTTTGTTTGTGTTCGTCATTCCCGTGAAAACGGGACAGGCTTCGCCTGTTTTATGGGATTGGCAGCTAGCGTCTGTTTTGTTTGTGTTTGTCATTCCCGTGAAAACGGGAATCCATGTTTAATATTAATAGTTTTTTAACATTATTGCTTTTCAGACTTCGTCTGCAGGCTTCGCCTGTTTTATGGGACACAGACAGTGTCTGTTTTGTTTGTGTTCGTTTGTCATTCCCGTGTTTTTAATATTTGTTCTTCCTTAGCAGCCTGCACTCGAGTGTTTTTATCGGGTGGGAATCCATGTTTAATATTAATAGTTTTTTAACATTATAAAATGATCGATTTTTTTAAAACTCTTTATGCTTTCCCGTTTGCCTGCGCCGCGTGGACATTTCTTGCTTTAAGCGGTTTTTTTGCTTATCCGTATTTTTTTGTAACGGGGTTTAAAGCAGGGCAGCTGAGAAATTTTATTTATCTTCAGGGTAAAATTATTCAGATAGCGATATTTTTTGCCTCCGGCTTTCACAAAAAAGTCGTAAGGCTTGGCGACATAACTGCTCCGTCGGTTCTTGTAGCTAATCACCCATGCACTTACGATACTTTTGTTTTCTCGTCTTTTGGCATAAAAAATCATGTCGGCATAGCAAAAGGCTGGCCTTTTAAAATTCCGATTTACGGCAAGTACATACAAAAAGCCGGATATATCAATTCCGACGGAAAAACCGCCGGCGAAATTATCGCTCTTGCAAAACAGAGGCTTCAGTCCGGCTTGCATATTTCAATATTTCCCGAAGGCACGCGAAGTAAAAAAACCGGACGCTTCCGTTCGCTTGCTTTTGAGACGGCGATAAAATGCAATGCGGCGGTCGTTCCATTTGCGATACAAGGGCTTGAAGAAATGCTTCCTCCGGGAAAATGGTGGCCTAAATACGCCAGAGTAACATATATTCAGCTTTTGCCGGTAAGTCCGGAAAATTTTTCCGGCGAAGCTGCAGATTTGAGAATGGCAAAATTCGTAAAAGAACTTATTGAGCGGCAATTAGAAGTTAAAGCCTGCGCGCCCGTCAGCGCGGCTGCCGATAAGGAAACGGCGTAAAAGACGTTTTTTAAAGCTTAAAAAGGAGATTTCAATGAAGAAACTTTTATTTGCTGTTTTATGCTTAACATTTGCAAGCCAATGCGTTTATGCGGCAAAATTGGTCAGGACCGAAAACATCGACGTTACATTGTCTGCAAAAAGCGACGAGGCCGTAGGCAAAGCTATTTTTGACGCGGCTAAAGCGCGCAAATGGATGCCTGAAAAAAGAGGCGATAACGAAATAATTGCGACGTTAATTTCCCGCAATCATATGGTGGCGGTAAGCATAGTTTACAGCAAAGACGGCTATTCGATAGCTTATAAAGACAGCAAAAATATGAACTATAATGCCAGAAGAAAACTGATTCACTCCAAATACAAACAATGGATTGAAACGCTCAACAAAGACATTACAAACAAATTTTTTGCTCAAAACGCTTTAGAATTTTAGCGTCGTTAGGATACGTCCGGCGATGAACGATGATTTGCAAGAAGCAAACCATAAATATGCCGAAGGCATTTGAGGGGACACAGTGCTTGATTTTGATATTAACAAACATATGCTTCATAAGCCGCCTATGCTGTTTGTTGACGGTATAATAGAAGAAAGCGGCAGTAAAGCCAAAACTTTGTTTACGGTAAAAGAAGACTGCATTTTTCTTGACGAAACCGGACGACTTGCAAGAACGGTTTTTATTGAAATTGCAGCGCAGTCTTTTGCCGCAGTGGACAGCTATCAAAAACACCGCGATAAAGGAAAAAGGGCAAAAGGTTTTCTTGTCGGCATAAGAGATTTTTTTATTTACGCCGATGCGCTCAAAAATGACGAACTTATATGCGTTTTGGAAAAAACCGACGAAGTAGGGCGGCTAAACATTTGTAAAGCCCAAGTATTAAAAAACGGCGTAAAATTAGCCGAAGGCGAACTGAGAATTTTTGAAATTGACGCCGCCGGAAATCCGGCTGAGAGCTGACGCCGCCGTTGGTTTAATTGTTGACATATGCCGCAGCTTGTTGCGGGAAACAATTTAATAGTCCGGCAGACTTCGCTTGTTTTCAAGGTTTGTAATTCCGCGTTTTTATCGGGTGGGAATCCAAGTTTGCTAAAAAATTCTGACAGACGAAGTCTGTTTACATTGCGTTTTTAAAAACAATAATGTTAGAAACTAAATTAATATTAAACATGGATTCCCATTTTCATGGGAATGACAGACAAAAACAAAACAGACACAGTCAGTGTTTCATAAAACAGACGAAGACTGCAAGTTTACTAAAAAATTCTCTCAGACAGCCTTCGTCTGTTTTTATGGAATTAGCAGCTTGAAGCTGTTTTGTCAGAGTTCGTCTGTGTTGTCATTCCCATGAAAATGGGAATCCACGTTTACTAAAAAATTCTTTTTACAGCCTTCTGCTGTTTTATAAAAACAGACGCAGTCTGAAAAGCAATAATGTTAGAAACTATTATTAATTAAAAATGGATCCCCGCTTTCGCGAGGATGACAGACTAAAAGACATTTTGAGCCAACAGA
>JAISRM010000132.1 GCA_031273645.1 Endomicrobium sp. | reverse complement strand
AAAAAGAATTTTTTAGCAAACGTGGATTCCCACCCGATAAAAACATTCGGGCGCAGGCTGCTAAGGAAGAAAGAATATTAAAAACACGGGAATGACAAAACAGACACTGGCTGCCAATCTCATAAAAACAGCCGAAGACTGTCTGACAGAATTTTTTAGTAAACATGGATTCCCACCCGATAAAAACATTCGGCGCAGGCTGCTAAAGAAGAAAAAATATTAAAAACGCGGCAATGACAAAACAGACACTGGCTGCCAATCTCATAAAAACAGCCGAAGACTGTCTGACAGAATTTTTTAGTAAACGTGGATTCCCACCCGATAAAAACATTCGGGCGCAGGCTGCTAAAGAAGAAAAAATATTAAAAACGCGGCAAATGACAAACTGAAAGACATTTTTAAATGACCGCCGCAGTCTGCAGCTGTTTTATGGGGGGGGTGATGACAAAACGGCGGGGCAGTTGCAACTTTATGTTGCGTCTTGTTTTAAGTTTTTTGCGAAAACATTTCTTTTTGCGCGCCGCATTTAGGGCATGTATCCGGGGGATTTGCGCCTTTATGTTCGTGGCCGCATAATCCGCATTTCCATACGGTTTCTTTTGGAGAATCTATTTTTTTAAACATTATTTTTGCTGCAGAACACTTAGGGCATTTTTCGGGAGGATTTGCGCCTTTATGTTCGTATCCGCAAACGGCGCATTTCCAAACAAACGCTTCATTAAGATCGCCGCCGGAATTTTTTGACAGCATGGCATAAGTTCTGTTTTTAGGACGATTTTCCGGAACGGGAGTAAAAGGTTTTATTTTATTTGAAACTTCCTGCGAAATATATAATCCGCAAAAACATGATCCGTATTTTTCAACGTCGCTTTCCATATAAACGCACGGGCATATAATATCTTCGTCTTTTTGATAATCGCCGCAAGAAAGCCTGCAGGGACACGACGCATGACCGTAACGCATAAGATTTGTAAATAACCCGTCGATAAGCATATCGACGCGCTCTTTATCGATATTGTTAAGCAGGTATCCTTTTTGACGAGCGTTTTCTTTTATAAATTCCAAAAACTGCCCGACGGTCTTAATTTCACAGCTCATGCCAAAGCTTCCTTTATGGCTTCCGGTTTATATCCTATAATAACTTCCGCTTTATCTATAACAAGAGTAGGAAAACCTCCGCCGGGATTATATACTTCAATTTGCGCAAGTATTTCTTCCTGTTCTTGCCCGACAACCAAATCAACATAGAGATAATCGTATTTAACTTTCAGCTCGTCAAGAAGAGTCTTTGTTTTCTTGCACCACGGACAAGTGCTTAATGCGTAGAGAAAAACCGATTTTTTGTCATTTGTTCCGTCAACGTGTTTTACGGTCATATCATTTCTCCTTTTTTCCGGCAGAGGCAGCCGGTATTTTCAAGCATTGTAACATATTTAAATAAATCTCTGAGCAAAACAACAAGCGGTTAACTGATTTTTTTTAAACTTGGATCCCACCCGATAAAGACATTCGGGAAAGACAGCTAAGTTGCTGCCCGCAATAAATAATTTTAACAATTGCCGCTTTAAATTTACAATAAATTATATTCGCGGAAACTGAAATAGGAATTTCCGGCAATTATTATATGATCGATAAGCTCGGCTTCAACGGCTTTCAGCGCTTCTTTTACGGCTTTAGTGGCTTCAACGTCATTTTTTGAAGGAGATAAGGTTCCGCCCGGGTGATTATGGGCTATTATAGCCGACGCAGCTTTGCAGTTAAGAGCGGCGGCGGCGGCCTGTCTTGGAAATACGACGGATTTATTTACGGTTCCGCTCGAGAGTTCCAAACAATCTATAACTTTATTTGCGCTGTCTAAAAGTATCATATGAAATTTCTCTTCTTTTTCCCCGCTCAAAAGAGAAGAAAGATAATCTACAGTCTGAGACGGAGAAGATAAAGACGCGGCTTCTTTTATTTTAAGCTTATGATAAAGCGAAGAGAAACTTTTAAGAAAATTTATAAAAACGGCGCAATGATCTTTTGAAACGCCTTTAGTAAGAGCAAGATCTTGCGCGCAAGCGTCGATAACTTGTTTTAAACTGCCGAATTTCTTTATAAGATTTTTTGCTATTTCTTTAGTGTCGCCGCGCGGAAGGGCAAAAAACAACGCAAATTCCAAAATTTCATAATCGTTCCAGCCTGAAAAACCGGTTGTTAAAAATTTATTTTTTACCCTGCTTCTGTGCCCTATATAATGCGGTTTTTGAATATCTTTGCAATTTCTGATTTTATCGCAATCAGCGTCCGGATAAGAAGAGCTGCCGGCGCCAAAACTTTCGCCGCCGCTTTCTGAGACGCAATGCATTTTTTGTCTGGACTGGGGCATTTATTTAATACTCCGTTTTTTTCCTGTTTTCTTTTTTTTGCGACTTTATCTTTTTTTGTTCAAGCATTTTTTCTTTTGCGCGCTTTGAGCGTTTTCTTTTTTGCCGTTTGATTTTTTCAATATCCTTGCGCCTTTTTGAGAGTTTTCCGGCAATTTGTTCTTCTATTTTTTCAGCCAGCAGCCTTCTTGCCAAAAATCTGTTTAGCCCTTGCGTCCTTTCTCTGCTGTACTTAACCTCTATTCCTGTAGGTTTGTGCTTTAAATGAACGGCCGTCTCAACTTTATTTACGTTTTGCCCGCCTTTTCCGCAGGAACGCGTAAAACTTTCTTCAATATCCGATTCTTTTATCGCGTATTTTGCAAACTTTAAATAAAGCGCTTTTTGCTTTGCAGGGCTTACCGCAAAATCAATCATATTACGCCTTCCGCAGCCAAATCTTGACGCAGCTGCGCGCAGGAAACAAAAGTATAAGCTTTTATCGCATTTTTGCGAGCCGCTTCAACATTTATTTCCATATCGTCGGTAAAAAAAATTTCTTCAGGCTTTACGCCGTAATCTTTTATTACGGCCTTAAATATTTCGTCGTCGGGCTTTCTCACGCGCATTTCGTTGGACAAATGGATTTTTGAAAAAAGCATAAAAACGGACGGGTATCTTTCTTTTAAATAATTAATATGAAGTTCGTTTGTGTTTGAAAGCAAGCCTACGGGATATTTTGAAGCTGTTTTAGCCGCAAGTTCTATGGTTGCAGCGACGGGAGTAAAAATATTGTTCCATATAACGCAAAATTCGTTATAAGATCCGCTGTAATGCGTTTTCTGCGCTATTATATTGAAAAACTCTTCTGAAGACAAATCGCCCTTTTCATAAGAAAAAGCCAAATTAGCGTATTCAAAAAGAAGTTCGTTGATGTCATAGGGTTTATAGGGAGTTTTTTTTGAAAATGCAAAAGCAAATTTTGACAAATCAAAATCAAAAAGAACTTTTCCTAAATCAAAAACAATAATTTTGACGGCCATTGTGATTTCCGTTTTAAGACATATTATTTAAAGGATATGGTTTATCCCTTAAGAGCGCCGGCGGCTATGCCTTTAACTATGTGTTTTTGCATCAAGAGATACACTACGACGATAGGAATAGTGGC
>JAISRM010000113.1 GCA_031273645.1 Endomicrobium sp. | reverse complement strand
GTCTGTTTTGTTTGTGTTTGTCATTGCCATGAAAATGGGACAGGCTTCGCCTGTTTTATGAAACGCAGCCAGCGTCTGTTTTGTTTGTGTTTGTCATTGCCATGAAAATGGGAATAGCCGACGCTGTCATCCTCGCGAAAGCGGGGATCCATTTTTAATATTAATATAGTTTCTGACATTATTTCTTTTCAGACAGCGTCTGTTTTTATAAAACAGCCGAAGGCTGTCTGACAGAATTTTTTAGTAAACGTGGATTCCCACCCGATAGAAACACTCGGGCGCAGGCTGCTAAGGAAGAGCAAATATTAAAAACGCGGGAATGACAAACTAAAAGACGACAGACTTCGTCGTAAAAAGAATTTTTCAGCAAACGTGGATTCCCACCCGATAAAAACATTCGGGCGCAGGCTGCTAAGGAAGAACAAATATTAAAATCGCGGCAATGACAAAACAGGCTCAGGCTGCCAATCCCATAAAACAGGCGAAGCCTGTACGGCTTTTGCGGCAATGATAAACGAGCGCAAAGAAAACAGACGCTGGCTGCCAATCCCATAAAAACGGACGCAGTCCGTTAGGCGGATTGTAGAATTTTGTAGGTGTAGTCTCTGTTTGTTTTTTTCTTGAATATGGAAGGTTTGCCGAACTTTATATAGGCTGCCGATACTGCAAGAGTCGCTGCAAAAGAAACTGCCGTTACTGCAAATATAATTTTTCCCAAAAGACTTAAATCTTGGCTTGAATCGCCTCCAAAACGCGCTATCATTAGCGTAAACAACGCGGATAAAGCTGCGTCTGAAATAAGTTTAACGTTATAGAGCGACTCGGACTTATTTTCGTCGACGTTTTGGGCTACATAAGACGATTCTATCGTCTGAGACAGCGCAAGGAATATTTCTATAAGCGCAAAAAACGCAAGGAATATGACGGGATTATGCGTAAACGCGAACGCAAGCGCGACAACCGACATAGACGCCCAGTACAAGCTCCTTGCGGTTTTGTTTTTGATAAGAGAACGAAGCTTTGCAAAGTTATCTTTTGCCGCAATTTCGCTTATAAAGCTTTGCAGCATGTTTCCTATAAAATATATTACGGCTATCGCCGGAACGGCAAACCCTATTCCTACAATTATAGACGGAGCTTCAATCGGCACAACTGCCGTCATAAGCACTTCGACAAGAGTGGTTGAAACCAATATCTGTATGAGAGTCTTGTTTTTTAACAAAGATTTAATGTCGGAAACGTAATTGTTAAACGCGGCTTTAAAGCCGGCGGCATATTTTTTAATTTTATTTTTTATGCCGTTTGCCATTTCCTGCGTCTCTTCAACAATATCTTGAACGCGTTCTATAGTTTTTGAATTTGCAAGCACATATACAAGCATAGCCGTCAATAGAATTGTAGATAAAATAATTACGTTGGGCTGTCCAAACGCTGCCGCAAGAGCGCCGCCGGAAAGTATCCCTAACCCTACGCCTTTCCATAAGAAACTTCTGCTCTTTGCGTCTATAGATTCGGCCTTGTCAAGTTTGTCTATAGCTATAAGCGCAGACTGCATAAACGGAGTAAACAGGGTTTGTATTCCTCCTTGCGCAAATACCGGTATTACCACGTAAAGTATTACAAACGCCGGAGAAAAACCGACAAAATATAAAATAGCGCTTCCTGCTATTTGCAAAGTCAAATATGTAATAACCGCGTTTCTTTGGCCTATGGTCGAGCTTAAGTATTTTGCGGCAAAAGTGCTTAAAATAAAGAACGGGGCGGCTATTGCCACAGCCGTATTTATAAGGGCTAAAGAATGTCCGGCGTTTTCTACAAATAAAGTCCAGAAAGAAATAAACAAGTCTAACTGCGTAATTAAAAGGAGGAAAGGCAGCGATTTTATGTTTCCGCTTGCGGCTCTTGCTTTTGCATAACCTTTTTGGCTTTCAGCAGGCGTATCGGATATTAAGTTGATTTCATTTTTATTGTCGGAAAGATATGCGTTATAGTTTTCTTCGTCTGCGTTTGTTTTGATAAATATTTCAGGCAGAACAGAATTAATTTCTTGAGACAAACTGTCTTTGAAAATTTCATAAAGAGCTTTGTTTAGCGATACGGACTTTGTATTTTTTGAAACAATATTTTTAAACGTCTCATAATCTGAAACGCCGTTTATCTCAAATATAAAATTTATGTCCGGATAAATTTGCCGGTATTTGACGATAAGATCCGCATCTGAAGTTATAAGCGAGACGTTTGCGGGATAACGCGAAGCTTCTTCAAAGAAAAAGCTGAAATCTTGGTTGATTTGCGCGGCGTTAAAAAGAATTTTTGCTTTTCGGTTATTTGCCGCCGCGTCTAAAACCTGCCGCAAAGGCAAAAGAGTTCTCTCAGAACGGGTTCTCTCAATTTGAACAAAAATTTGGTTTTCTTTAACCTCTAAATTAAATTCAAGATTGACGACATTGTTTTTGCTTAACTGCGAAATTTTGTTTTTTAAATCTTCAATTGAAGAAACGCCGTTAAAGCGCGCGGCTGAAGCAAAAACTTTCGGGAATTTGAATTTGTAAGGGATAATTGTAAAAAGCTGCGTAAAAAAACTTTTTATTTTTGCAGATTTTGAAACCGGCGCCGTTTTTGCGCGCTGTTTTTCAATCGCGGCTTTCAGATAAGCTTTAGACGCCGCAAAACCGAATATGTCGTTTGGGGCGCTTTCAATATATTTTGCCAACGCGCTTTCTTTTGGAACGCCTGCCGCCGTTAAAGCTTCTTTTAATTCGTCAAAATCTTTTTGGCTGAAATTATCGTTTTGGGGTTCTTGCGCGTATGCGTCAAGAATTTCGGGAGACGTTATGTCCTGCGAAGTTAACGGAGATTTTTTTGCATGTTCGAGCGCGGCTTTGTAAATTTTTAAAGCTTTGTTTTTGGTTAAAGCGTTTATGTCGGACTTATCTTTTAAGGCGCTTTGCGCGCTTTTTAGAAATACGGCCGATATTTTTTCTCTTGCGCCGGCAAGCTCGTCTCCGGAAACAAAAGAGTCAATAATTACGGCTGCGTTTTCCATGCCTTCAAGAGCTTTTGCAATGTCGGGTTTTGTTTTTGATATTTTTACCGCAGGAACAAAGTTTGCGTTTTTAACCGCGTCTTGAAAATCTAAAGCTTCTTTAGACGTAAGCTCAATAAAATTGCGCGCGTTTTGAGGAGAAAAAGAACTTACAAGATCAAGAGAACTTTCTATATCGTCTTTTTGCGTTTTTAAATAAACGCCGTTAAAGCCTAAAGCAAAAATTCTTCGTAAAAGCCGTTCGTTTAAATCTGTTGAGTTTAAAGTTAAAATTTTTTGGACGCTTGCGTCCGATGAAAGAACGTTTTGAAATTTTACCGAGTCTTCAGTTTTTCGTTTTTTCCAAAGATCTTCTATAACTTGAGCGGGGTTTTCGCTTTCAACTTTTAAAATAGAAATATTTTGCGAAACCGTTTTTGAAATGAATTTATCGGTTTTCTTTTTGTCGGATAAGTTTTTTCTTTTAGCTGCGTTTAAAGAGACGCCGTAGGCGTGCCCTTTAAAAGATCTTGATTTAAAATGTTCTTTTGCCGCTAAAACGTCGTTAAGCAGTATTTCAATGTTATTTGTTTCTCTGCTGCCGTAAAAATATTTCTCTCTCCCGTTTTCAGATACTTCAAGAAAAGGCGTTTGCGCGCCGTTGTTTGCGCCGAATGTTTTATAGAAAACCGCGCCTACCGAGTTTGCCGATAATCTTTTTTGCAAATGTTTGGCGTCGTCTTCTATGTTTTGGGCAAGCTGTCTGTGCGATAATATATAGGCGTCGCGCATAAGAAGCGTCTGCGCGTCTCTTGGCAGTTTTGAAAAATCGTTTCCTTTCCGCGTTGAAACGTTTGAAATTAAAGCTTTTATTGAAAGAGGTTTATTGCTGTCTTGCGCTGCGGAAGGGATATAATATTCTATTGTAAATTCATAAGTTTTTCTGCCGCGTTTTATTTGAACTACAGAGTTAGGCCAGCGCGGCGTTAATTTTTTATGTTTTGCCGGCGCAGAATATACCCTTTCTACCACCGCTGTTTTTAAGCCTTGTTTTTGTAAAGCGTAAGCTTGCGCATAGCTGCCTCCGGTAAACAAATATATTGCTGAAGGCTGTTCTTCTTTGGGTTCTTGTTTATTTTGTTTTTTGTTTATAATTAATTCGGCAATATCTTGAAACATCCAGCGTAAAATTTCAATTACAGGGAAAACAGAAACTTTTAAACGGCCGTCTGACCCGTTTTTGTTTGATGAATTTTTCTTTTTTGCAATAATCCATATCGGCAGCCATATAAGAAGAAATGCAAGAATAAACGATAAAACTTTATTGTTGTCATAAAATTCTTTAAGCTTATCAGTTATCTCCGCAGCCGGCGCCGGTTCATTGGTTGTTTCCTGTTCAGACTCAATTTCCGGCGCGGCAGCTTGCGCTGCAGCTGCAGCTGACGCTGATTCATTGGTTGTTGTCGGCGCAGCAGCTGTCGCTGACGCTGATTCATTGGTCGTTGTCGGCGCGGACTCAACTTTCGGCGCGGCAGCTTGCGCTGATTCGTTGGCTGTTAAGGCTGCGTTGGATTGGGAGGCTGAAACGTCGTCGGGCTGGGCGATTTGATTAGCGCTGTTAGAAACTTCGTCTGAAACTGCAGTTTCTTTAACGTCGGCAAGAGCGGCTTGCGCAATCAAAATGTCTTCGGGCGTAACCTGATACGTTTTAGCTGCAAGCCCTTCAAGTTCGGCTAAAGTTAAAACTTCTCCGTTGTCTTTTTGAGGAGTTAAGGCAATATTGTTTATAATCCAAGTTCCGTCTTCGTCGTACTTATCTTCAAAATGAGAGTCAGGATGAGCCGTTTGATAATCGGTTTGCAGTTTTTTTATTTTTCCGGTATTTAATATCGCAAGAGCAAATTCCTGCCTGTCTATAAACTCGCCGTCTTCGGTTACAGGGCTTATTTCGTAAGCGGTTAGTCCTGCCTTTTTCTTTGTTCCGGCAAAATTTCCCTGCGCGTCGTAATAAAAAACAGAATTGTCTTTTAAATCTATGCGTTTGCCTTGTATAATTTGTCCGTGCAGTCCGGCTTTTTCTAAGCCGCCGTATTGCGAATATAAAATCAGTTCGTCATATGGGACAAGCGTACCGTCATAATTTTCGGGATAAATTTCGGTTCCGTCGGGCAGCCACCAATAACGTATGTTTCCTATATAGTATTCTTCTATAGATATGTTTTTGCCCAAAGTTAAAGCTTGAGCTGCATCCGAACCGTAACCTCTTTGATTATAATATTGTATTA
>JAISRM010000031.1 GCA_031273645.1 Endomicrobium sp. | reverse complement strand
GCGATTCCCATTTTTATGGGAATGACAGACACAAATAAAACAGACGAAGTCTGAAAAGAAATAATGTTAGAGGCTATATTGGTATTAAACATGGATTCCCATTTTCATGGGAATGACAGACACAAACAAAACAGGCTTTGCCTGCAGGCGAAGCCTGTTATTTAAAATATTTTCTTCCGGGTCTTATTACGATGATTTGGCCTATCTGAAGATATTTTTTCTTTGAAAGCTGGGGGTTGTCTTTGTATATTTCTTTTGGAACGGTTTTATATTTTGCGGCTATTTTTTCGATGTAGTCTCCCTTTACGACTTTATATTTTATAAATCCGGGAGAAGGATTTAAATCTTTTACTAAAGCGATGTTTTCAAGAAACTTTCCTTTTGTTCCATAGGGGATTTTTAATTCAAAGCCGGGGTATCCCTGCGGGGTGCACCACGCGTTTAAAGCGGGGTTTAACTTTTTTATTTCTTCAAGAGTGGTTTGCGCGCATTGCGCCGCTATTTTTAAATCTATAATCTTGTCGGTTTTTACCGTATCGTACTTCAGCGGTTCCTGCATTTTTAATTCGCCAAACCCGTATCCGTCGGGATTTGAAGCTATCGTAACGGCCGCTATAAATTGCGGAACATATCTTTGCGTTTCTTTAGGAATGGCGTTTCTGTTTGTCATTTCGCTGACGTTTGACGCGTTTGAAAATTTCATATCCCTGATAAGCCCGTATTCTCCTCTGTTGTAAGCCGCAAGCGCAAGGTGCCAATTGTTTAACATCATATAAAGCTGTTTTAAATAAAGGCATGCCGCTTTTGTGGCTTTTTCGGGATCTTTCCTTTCGTCTATCCAATAATTTATTTTAAGGCCTAACGCTCTGCCTCTATGCGCCATGATCTGCCATATGCCCACGGCTCCTGCGCGCGAAACGGTATTATTGTTGTAAAGACTTTCCACTATGGGAAGGTATTGCAATTCCTGCGGAAGCCCGAATTCCTGAAGATTTTTTAAAACTATTTCGCCGTACATTCCGCTTCTTTCAATTGCGGCTTTTACGCGCTCTTTAGATTTTCCGGAAGAATAAATTTCAATATATCTTTCAACTAAAGAATTGTCTTCGCATTCCATAGGTATAGAGTGGTTTTCCGGTTCGATAACCGGCGAAGGACTGCTTACGGAATGAGTTTTTTTTAGTTTTGTTATTATATTGTCTAAATCGTCAAACAGAAAAAAATAAAGGCCGGGATCTATGTCTGCTTTTTCAAGTTTTGAAAGAAACAGCTTAAAATATCTTTTTGAATCTTCGGGCTTTCCGTTTTTAAAAGCTTCTACGGCTCTTCGGTAAAGCGCTTCGGCTTCAAGAATAGCCCCTTTGATTTCATTGTTGTTAGGCGCGGAATTTATGGCGTTTGCCACGAGATTTATTATAGGATCGCTGTCGTCTTCGGCAAGAAGCGGGAACGTCATTTCAATAGGATAATTGATTTCTTTTTCCATGATATCGCTTTTGGGGGAAGGTTCCTGCAAGACAGACATGGGAGTTTTTCCCGCAGCGTAAAGCGCCGGAGGAGAACTTAAAAACGATAATGCAATTAATGCCGAAACGCTTTTTTTCATAATTGATAAATAGTATAACAAATTTATATTTAAATTGTAAAAAGGCGCTTTTACAAAACGCGGGGGCAGGAGTTTCCAAAATCTTCATTGCAACCGTTTTGATGTTTTTGTATAATTTGCGTGTATTTTAAATGAGTTTTAAAGAGGTCAATCATGTTGAAAGAAGAACTGGAAACTACGGCTTTTTTGGCAAGAATCGCGGTGAAAGAAGAAGAAAAAGAAAAGTATCTTAAAGATTTGAATTATATGTTTCAATATATTGAAGTTCTTCAGGAACCCGACGTTACCGACGTTAAACCGACAACCCACGTTACCGAGCTTAGAAACGTGTGGCGCGAGGACGAAGTAAAGCCGTGCCCTAAAGAAACGCGCGATGCGATGTTTAAAGGCGCTCCGGAAACCGAAGGGAATTTTTATAAAATAAAAAAAGTTATAGAAGCAGAGTAAATTATGCTTAAAGCGATCTATTCTTTTAACAACGAGTTTCGCGTTGAAACCGATCCCCTTAAAATAGCGGAAGTCTGCAAGAGCAGTCCTAAACTTATATGGATAGACATATATCTTGAAAACCACGAACTAAATCTTGAAGAAACTTCTTTGCTTACGGAAACTTTTAAATTTCACGAGATGTCTCTTGAAGACTGCCTTTTTCCGCAGTATTATCCCAAAATGGAAGAGTTTGAAGATTATGTTTTCGGCGCTCTGCACGGCATACAGCTTAAGCCTAACTATTACGAAGAATTTGACGACAGCATTTACGAATTAAATCTTTTTATAGGCAAAAATTTCGTAATTACGGTGCATATTGAAGAGCTTTTTTTTCTTGAAAGCCTTTTTGAAAAAGCTAAAAACCGCCCTCTTGTCGAACTTAAAAATATTCCAAACATCCTATATAATATTTTTAACAAAGTGGTTTCAAGCTACGAGCTTACGCTTGAAAAAATAGACAATAAAATGGAAGAGCTTGAAGACGAGATTCTTGAAAACCCCGAAACCGAAAACATGGAAGAGATTCTCGATATAAAAAAAGTTATTTTTGCCATGAAAAAAATAGCCGAATCGCAGCAGGCGGCCTACGCTTATTTTGCCAGATCCAACAACAACGAACTTGTAAAAAGAGAAAATCTCGTTTATTTCCGCGACATTTTTACGCAGTATTTAAGGGTTAACCAGTCTATAGTTATGAGAAGCCAGACGGTGGTCAGCCTGCTTGAAGTGTATATGTCGAGCGTAACCGTAAGGCTTACCGAAGTTATGAAATTCCTGACAATTATCGCAACGATCCTCATGCCCGTTCTTATAATATCCGGATATTACGGAATGAACGTGCAGTTTCCCGAATACAAAATATTCGGCGAAAGCGGTTCGTGGTATTTTGCCGTCGCCGTAATAGCCGCGGCGGTAGCGGCCATGCTGATATATTTTAAAAAGAAAAAATGGTTTTAAGCCGTCGGGCAAAAAGCTGCCGGCAGTTTTAGAAAGCGCAAAGCTCTATTGGAGAATAAAGATATGGATGAGATTTTTAAAAACGGCGTAAAAGAAATCAGAACGAAAATATGTTCGGGAGAAACGACAAGCGTTGAAGTCGTAAAAGCTTGTTACAAACGCATTGCGCAAGTTGAGCCTAAAGTTAAGGCTTTTCTTAAACTTAACGAAGAGCAGGCTTTAAAGCATGCCGCCTTGTCCGACGATAAAATCAAAAGCGGGGCAAAATACGGTTTTCTTGAAGGCGTGCCGATAGGTATAAAAGACAATATAATGATAAAAGGCGAAAGCATGACGTCGGCGTCAAAATATCTTGAAAATTATATTTCGCCTTACGACGCTGCGGTAATAGAAAAACTTAAAAAAGTGGGCGCTGTTTTTATAGGAAGAACTAATATGGACGAATTTGCCATGGGCGGTTCAACCGAAACTTCCGCTTATCAAAAGACCGCAAATCCTTGGGATATAACTAAAATACCCGGAGGTTCCTCCGGCGGAAGCGCCGCGGCGGTCAGCGCCGGAATGGTCCCTTTTGCTTTAGGCTCTGATACCGGCGGTTCTATAAGGCAGCCCGCAGGTTTTACGGGCATAGTCGGATATAAGCCTTCTTACGGGCTTATAAGCAGATACGGAGTTTGCGCTTTGGCTTCATCTTTTGACCAAATAGGCTCTTTTTCAAGGACAGTAAAAGACACGGCTTTGCTTGTAAGCGTTATATCCGGCAAAGATTACAGAGACCCCGTCTGCGAACCTATTGAAAGCGCAGACTACACGCATGACCTTGATAATCCGGACACTTTAAAAAACTTAAAAATAGGAATACCCAAAGAGCTTGGCAATTATAAAAACGATCCGGAAATAATGAAAGCTTTTAACGACGCCGTCGCAAAACTTAAACTTGACGGAGCAGAGATTATAGAAATAAGCGCGCCGTCTTATAAATACGTTCCGGCTCTTTATAAGGTGATAATGTGCGCGGAAGTCAGCGCAAATATCGCCACTTTTGACGGCATACGCTACGGCTACCGTTCGCCAAACGGCGTAAGTTTAAACGACGAATATTCAAAAAGCAGGGCGGAATCGCTCGGATATGAAGTAAAGAAAAGAATACTTTTTGGAACTTATGTTCTCGGCGCGCAAAATTATCACCGCTGCTATCATCAGGCGCAGAGAGTGCGCACGCTGCTTATTAACGATTTAAACGCCGCTTTTTTGCAATGCGATTTTATTTTTTCTCCCGCGACGCTGCAAATGCCGGTAAAATTCGGCGGAGAACTTCCCGAAGAATGCGATATATTTCTTATAGCGGCAAATCTCGGAGGCTTTCCCGGCATTACCGTTCCGTGCGCTTTTTCGCCCGACGGCATGCCCATAGGCGTTCATTTTATGGGACGGCGTTTTTCCGATTTAAAACTTTTTCAGGCCGCTCACGCTTTTGAAAGAATAGCGGGCTTTGATTCGTATAAATATCCGCTTTGCGCAGATAAGTAAGAAGAAGTCTGTTGAGAATTTAATATTGTCCGGAGATATAAAATGTCTAATTATGAAACGGTGGTAGGTCTTGAAGTCCACATGCAGATTAACACAAAGTCAAAAGTTTTTTGCCAGTGTTCGACGGAATTTGGCTCCGAGCCAAATTCAAATACGTGCGTCATATGCACGTCCCAGCCGGGAGCTATTCCTATTTTAAATAAAAAAGCCGTCGAAGCGGTTATAAAAACCGGTCTTGCTTTAGATTTTACGATAAACAAACAATGCACTTTTGCAAGAAAACAGTATTTTTATCCAGACGTTCCCAAAAATTATCAGATAACGCAGTCGGAGCCGCCTCTTTGTTCAAAAGGAAAACTTGCAATCACCGTCAACGGCGTTGAAAAAATAATAAACATAACAAGGATACATCTTGAAGAAGACGCCGGAAAGCTCGTCCACGAAATAGGCAGCAGAAAACTTGATTATTCGCTTCTCGATTTAAACAGGGCAAGCGTCGGGCTTATGGAACTTGTTACAGAACCTGAGCTGAGTTCTCCGCAGGAAGCCCTTGCGTTTTTGACGGAGCTTAGGACGATAGTTCGTTACATAGGCGCTTCCGAATGCAATATGGAAGAAGGCAAAATGCGCTGCGACGTAAACGTAAGCGTGCGTCCGGCCGGCAAAAAAGAGCTTGGCACAAGAG
>JAISRM010000232.1 GCA_031273645.1 Endomicrobium sp. | reverse complement strand
TCGTTTTCAGGAAGCTGCAAAGTGTGCCCTAAAGAAGCTCCTCTTGGAATAATCGTTACTTTATGCACGGGCTCGGTTTTAGGAAGCATTTTCGCCACTATCGCATGCCCTGCTTCGTGATAAGCGGTCTTTTGCAAATCTTCTTTAGTTCTTATTAAAGATTTTCTTTCCGGACCCGAAAAAATTCTGTCTATAGCTTCTTCCATATTTTTCATGCTGACTGATTCCTGATTTTTTCTTGCGGCAAGCAAAGCGGCTTCGTTTACTATATTTGCAAGATCTGCGCCGACAAAACCGGGCGTTCTTTTAGCTACGACGCCTAAATTTACATCTGTTCCAAGCGTAACTTTTTTTGCGTGAACGGCAAGGATCTGCTCCCTGTCTTTTAAAGCGGGTCTTGGCACAACTATCTGCCTGTCAAACCTTCCCGGGCGCAAAAGCGCCGGATCTAAGACGTCGGGTCTGTTTGTGGCGGCTATAAGAATAACGCCTTCTTTAGTGTCAAAGCCGTCCATTTCAACTAAAAGCTGGTTCAAAGTCTGCTCTCTCTCGTCGTGTCCTCCGCCTATTCCTGCAAACCTGTGTCTTCCCACAGCGTCTATTTCGTCTATAAACAATAGGCACGGCGCGGATTTTCTTCCGTTGTCAAATAAATCCCTGACTCTTGAAGCTCCGACGCCGACAAACATTTCCACAAATTCAGAACCGCTCGACGAAAAAAACGGAACTCCGGCTTCTCCGGCTACGGCCTTTGCAAGAAGAGTTTTGCCGGTTCCCGGAGAACCGAAAAGCAAAACGCCTTTTGGAATTTTGCCGCCGAGTTTTTTAAATTTTTCCGGATCTTTTAAAAACTCTACTATTTCTTTAAGCTCTTCTTTTGCTTCTTCGCAGCCTGCTACGTCTTTAAACGTGATCTTTCCGGCGTCAAGCCCGGCAAGCTTGGCTTTTGATTTTCCAAAAGACATAGCTTGTTTTCCTCCGCCCGACATTCCGCGCAAAAACCATATCCATACCGCTATTAAAAGCAGAAACGGCGCCCAGCTTATAAGAAAAGTCGTCCAGAAACCGCCTTTTTCTGTTCCTGAAAATTCAAGAACTTTATTGTCTTCCATGTCTTTAATAAGATTGGCGTCGTCCATAGGAACGGTTTTAAAATTTTTCAAAACCCCGTCTTTATCCCTAAACTGTCCCTTTATCATGCTTGGAGAAACGATCACTTTTGAAACGTTGCCGGCTTTTATCTGCTGTTTAAACTGGGAATACTCAAGAGAAACTTCAAGGCTTCTCTGTCTTGCGGAATTAAACATCATCAGTATGATAAGAGCTAAAACTATCCAAAATAAAAAAAACCACGGTCCTTTGCGCTTCATAAACATCCTCTCAAAACTTATTTTATTTTCAATATTGCAATGTAAGGCAAACCTCTGTACAAACCGTTATAATCTAACCCGTAACCGACTACGAATTGCCCGCCTATTTCAAAACACGAATATTTAACGGCAACGTCTTTGATTCTTGCGCCTTTTTTATTAAGAAGAGCGCAAGCGCTTACGCTTTTAGGATTTTTTAAAGAAAGTTCTTTGAGCAGGAAATCTAAAGTAATGCCGGTGTCAATAATATCTTCAACTATTATTACGTCTTCTCCGGCCGGATCTTCTCTAAGCTCAGACATTACTTTTATGTTTCCCGACGACACAGCGCCGCTGTAAGAGCTTAAAGAAATAAAATCAACTTTGAATTCGATAGTAAGTTCTCTTATGAGATCGGAACAAAAAACAAAGCTGCCTCTTAAAACCGCAATAAGCAAAACTTTTCTGCCCTTAAAATCTTCTGAAATACGCCGGGCGGTTTGGCGGACTCTTTCTTGTATGAGTTCGCGCGTAAAAAGAACGTCTATATCTGCGTTCATTTTCATCGTTTTACTCTTACAAATTCGGCTGCCGTTTTTTTTAATCTGAAAACCCATTGCATAGAAAGCGCGTATTGACCGGAAGCTGAAGATAAAATTTTATCCATTATAAAATTTATGCGCGAAGCGTATTTTTTATCGGGCAAAACGTTTTTTAATATTCTATAACGAATTGTTTCATTATACCGTAAAAACATTGGTAAATCAAGCAAAATGCGGTTTTTTGAAAAACGCGCGCATTTCTTTAAAAATTTCGCCGAAATTTCTTCCAAATACGCGTCTTCTCTGGATTGAATGCGGCTTAATGAAAAAATATGCTCAACGGCTTTGGGATTTATCTCTTTAATAACAGGCATGAGTGAAAGCCTTATTTTATTTCTCGTATATTCGGTAGAAAAATTTGATTTGTCGGTGCAATAGGGCAGTTTTTGTTTTTTTACATATTCTTCAATTTGCTTTCTTCCAATTTCAAGCAAGGGACGTATTATTTTAATATTTCCCGCCGTTTTTCTTATCTGCGGTATTCCGCATAGAGCGCCGCTTCCGCGCATAAGCATCATTAAAACCGTCTCGGCATTGTCGTTTGCGTTGTGGGCGGTGGCTATTTTATTGCATTTTTGCGTTTTTGCGATTTGTTCGAGATTAGCGTATCTGAGGTCTCTTGCAGCAGTCTCTACTGAAACGCCTTTTTCTGCGCAGCGGCGTTTTACGTCGAGCTTTTTTATGAAACATTCAACTGAGATTTTTTTACAATAAGATTTTACAAGTCTGCTTTCAGACGCCGATTCTTTTCTGAGTCCGTGATCAAAATTTAATACGGCAAAGGAAATATTAATTTTTTTTGAAAGACGGTAAAACATATGAAGCATGCTCATTGAATCCTGCCCTCCGGAAACCGCAAGCAGGATTTTATCTCCGGCGCAAATCAGCCCTGACGAGTTTGCGTAAAAAACGTCCCACGCTTTCATCTTCTGAAAAACCTTTTGAAAAATTGTCTTTTGCCGGCGGTTTTACGCGGAGAAATTAAAGCGGTAAAGTTCTTAACAAACATCAATATGTATTTATCCGGATGAATGGCGACGTATTTTTTATGCCATTTGGGCGCAAACTGCTCTTTAAATTCTCTCAAAGCTTTTATGTTATAGTTAAAATGCTCTGCAAAAGTAAACATTTTTGCAAAATGCTTTATCATATCGTTTTCGCTATCGACGGCGGGGAAATAGGCAAGCCCCAAATCAAACCATTTATAGCCGTTTTCTTTAGCCAACATGATATTTTTATAAAGTATATAGGCAAATACCTCGTCGGTGCAATTTAAATGCCTTACTATGTTTGAAGATATTTCATATTTGCTTTTTGCCGCAGTAAGAACCGAAAAAGCGCAAACCTGTCCGTCTTTTTCAAGAATGCTGAAATCCATAAACCGCATATAAGACTCGTCGTAATTTCCGGGTATGAAAGATCTTTCCATGTAATGCGAATTTTTTTCCCAAAGGGCGTTTATGCGCGCGAACGTTTGCCTATACTTTTCAAAATCGGCCGCTTTGACTGTTTTATATGTAAATCCGTTTTTTTCAACCGAAGCGGCAAGATCTTCAAAATATTTTCCGCCTTTAAAAGTTCTAAGGGCGACTTTTCCTTCCTGTCCTGCATAAAAAACGTCAAGCCCTATGTCGTCATAAATTTGAACGTACTTTTTTTCTATTCCTATAAAAGCGGGCTTTACGGATTTCTTATCCGTCATTTCCTTAAATTTCCACAAAAGTTCGTTTTTGCCGGAAAATTTGCCTACGGGATCTCCTAAAACTATCCAGCTGTTTCCCGAAGGAGCGTACATTAAAAAGGCGTCTTTCTCGTCGCTTACCATATAGTTTTTATCGGCAGACAAAGCGGCGTAAGCGTAAGTATAATCTGAAGAAGCGACTATCCTCTCTATGTCTTTTTTGTCAAAAACGACGGGCTTTTTAAAGAAATTGCGGAATATCTGCTCTACGGCTACGATAATAAATATTACGACTATCCCAAGCGTAGCTCTTGAAAATCTTGCGGAATCGCTGTCGCTGAAAAGATTTTGATAAAACACGCCGAAATGAACCCATGAAAACACGGCGTATTTATTGACGAAAAAACCTATCCCCGCAGACAGCGCAAACACTCCTCCTATGGCGCTAAACCACGACGCGCTGAAAGCCGTATTTAAAATGGATATGTCTCTGTAAAAATATTTTTTTGAAAAAAGCAAAGCCGTAAAAAGCATGATAAAAACGGCAAGCACCACGACGTTTTCGCCGACCACTATCATGCAGATTATGGCTGTAATTAAAAAAACGGCCGTCCATTTGTAAGCGTTTTTAATCCTCAGCTGTATTGCTCTTGATAAAAACAAAAGTCCGGCTGAAGTTGTGCTAAGGAGAAAATGCGATAAATTTGCAAGCCAAGGAGGAAAAAGATTTATTATCATTTTAAGCTGTTCTACGTTAAACGGCGTAGATGTGGCAAAAATGGCCGTCATTCCTGCAAAAAACACAGAAACGGCAAGAACCTGAACTACAAGCGAAGAAATATTTTTTCCGAAAATTCTTGTTTTCTCGTCAATTTTTCTTACCACTCTTACAATTTCGTAAGAAGCCAGCATAAAAAGAGCAACGCCCAAAGGGAAAAAATAAAATATCGCCCTATAAGCTAAAAGCCCGCCGATAACTCCGGGGTTTCCGGCGGCATTTGGCAAAAGACCGTTGATTGCCACTTCAAAAATACCCATGCCGCCCGGCACTTGGCTTATAATGCCTAAAAGCTGTGAAACAAGAAAAACTTTCAGCAGCACAAAATAAGGTATTTCTCCTGCCGGCATAAGCATATACAAAGTAAGAGAAGCTATTATCCAGTCGGCAGTCGCAAGAATAATCTGCGAAATTACTATTTTAATATTAGGAAAAGAAACTTTCCATTTGAATATTTTTACCGGATTAAATCTGAAAGCGCTTAGGCAGATGTAAACAGTTAATACGGCAAGAAAAAATATTCCTATGCCTCTGGTAGAAAAAGAAAATTGCGTAACGGAAGACAAAGACACCGGAGCTATGGTAAAAATAACGCCTCCGACGGCAAGAAGTCCCAGCCATATTGTAGCCGACGAAAAAAACAAAACCTTAGTAACGTCCACCATTGAAACGTTGTGTATGGAATAAAGCCTGTATCGTATAGATCCGCCAAAAAGCATTGAATATCCGGTATTACTTCCCAAAACGTTGCTGACAAAACACGTAAAAAGTATGTCTTTAGGATGAAGGGGAACTTTTGCGCCGATATATTTGAAAGCCACTATATCGTATCCGCCCAAAAGAATGTAATAAGAAAACGCAAGACACATGGCGATAAAAATTCTTATTACGGGAATTGCCCTGAGGGCGTTGATTATGTCGTTGTAACTGAGGTTTTTAAGCTGATTGTGCAGCAGCACAAGCGCGCCTATAAAAACTAAAAAGCCCAACGGTATGAGTATGAATTTTATCCACTTTTTCATTATAATTTCCGTTTAGAAAAATAAACGCGCAAACGCGCGCTTAAACTTCTTTAAGATAAGCGATCGCATTATTTTGACAAAGTTCCAGCTTCATATCAAAAAGCTGCGAAAAGCGTTCGCTTGTAAAAATTTCACGCCGGCTGCCGTCAGAAAAAATTTTGCCGTCTTTAAAAAGAATAAATCTGTCTATCTCGGGTATAATATCCGAAACAATATGCGTTACCAAAACGATATTTGTTTTTTGCGAAACTATTTTTCTTAAAGTTTTATGGAATTTTGCCGCAGAAGCGATATCAAGGCTGTTTGAAGGTTCGTCTAAAATAAGAACTTGCGGCTTGTTTACAAGGGCTCTGGCGATTAAAAAACGTCTTGCCTCCCCAGACGACATAGTTTCAAGTTTTTTATCTTTTAAATGAGAAACTTCCAAAAAATCAATCATTGCAAGAGCCTTTTTTTTCATTTGCGCGTTTACCTTATGATTTGTAAAAAGGCCTATGCTTGAAAAAAATCCCGACACAACGGCTTCAAATCCGGTTATTTCATTATGAAAATCGTATTGCAGTTCGTTTGTGACTATTCCTAACATGCTTCTCAAATCGCTTATATTCCAGCGCGAACCGCCAAAAAGTTTGCATACGGTTGAATCTCCCGTATAAGAAGGGTATATGGCAGACGTTATAAGTTTTATAAAAGTTGATTTGCCCGAACCGTTAGGACCTATTAAAGCGACATTTTCGCCAAAATTTATATTTAAATTTATATCATCTAAAATTTTTCTGCCGCCGC
>JAISRM010000193.1 GCA_031273645.1 Endomicrobium sp. | reverse complement strand
TTACCGCCGCAAAATTTGCCGTGTATTTTCACGGTTTGGCCGGAGAAATTGCCCAAAAAGACAAAGGGGAAAACGGCGTTATCGCATCTGATATTTGCGAAAATATACCAAAAGCGTTAAAAGAGGCTGCAAATGAATTTTGAAAAAGAAGTAATAGAAATCAGACGCCACGCGCATAAAAATCCAGAGCTTAGCGGCAAAGAATATAACACGGCAAAATTTATTGAAAGCAAACTTAAAGAGTTTAATATTCCTTATAAACGCGCGGCAAATACCGGCGTTATAGCTGATTTACACGGCGCAAAAAAAGGCAAAACTGCGGCTTTAAGAGCAGACATGGACGCTTTGCCGGTAAGCGAGCAAAACAGTTTTTCGTATAAATCCGTTAATTCCGGCATTATGCACGCCTGCGGACACGACGGACACATTGCGATAATTTTAGGCGCGGCAAAAATTTTAAGCAAAAATAAGAACGCCTTAAACGGTTCGGTCAGATTTATTTTTCAGCCTGCGGAAGAAGTTGCCGACGGCGCAAACAACATGATTAAAGCCGGCGCGTTGCGCGATCCTAAGCCGGACGTTATTTTTGGCGCGCATGTTTGTCCGTGGATAAAATCCGGAAAAGTCGGCATAAAATACGGCGCGATGATGGCGGGAGTAGATAAAATAAAAATCGAGATAAACGGAGAAATAGCTCACGGCGCTTATCCTCATCTGAGCAAAGACGCTATAGTTGCGGCGGGAGCTTTTATAAGCGGCGTTCAAAGCGTTGTTTCAAGAGAAATTGCGCCCTCCGAACCGGCCGTAATTACTTTCGGGCAAATTTCCGGAGGAACTTCTTATAATATAATTTGCGATAAAGTAACGCTTACGGGAACAGTCCGCGCTTTAAATAATAAGACGAGAAATATAATTAAAAAAAGCGTTTTAAATAAGCTTAAAAGTTTGGAGCGCGCTTACGGCGTAAAATGTTTTGCAGATTACAGGTTTATAGACGAACCTCTGATAAATACCGGAAAAATCACGCGGTTTTGCCATAAAACCGCCGCGCAGTTTTACGGCAAAAACAATGTCGTCGTTATTGACGAATCCTCTATGGGCGGGGAAGATTTTGCAAATTATCTTAAAGAAGTTCCCGGAAATTTTATTTATATAGGCAGTTCAAAAGACAAAAAAACTTCTTATCCGTGGCATCACTGCAATTTTGATATTGACGAATCAGCATTGCCTGCCGCCGCGCGCTATTTAGCATATACGGTGGAAAAATTTCTTAAATAATATGAAGAGAAAACTTATTTCTTTTGCCGGTACGGACAAAGGTCTGTACATAGTTATACTTGAAAGATACAAAACAAAAATTTTCCCGTCCCCTCTTCCTAAGCCGATTCCTTCATTAATTAAAAGGCTGTTTGGCAGTAAGACGGCGCTTAAAGATTTTGATTTTTCAAAAGTTTCTTCCGTTTTGCTGCGACCCGGCGGAGGCGTCGGGGATGCGGTAATTTTTACGGCCTCTTTGCGCAGCCTTAAGCAAGCTTATAAAAATATAAAAATCGGCGTTATAGCCGACGCAAGAGACGGAGCCGTTTTCAACGCAAATCCCGATATAGACGTAAAGATCAAACACAGTTTTTGGTCATATTTGAAAAACAGAAAAAAATGGGACGTATTTATCGACGCATTGCCGTTTTTTAACGAGCAAAATATCTTTTACGATGCGCTGCTGTCGCCAAAATATAAAATAGCTTTTCAGAAAAAAGGCGACGATTATTATTTTAAAAAAAATTTCAGAGATTACGATTATTACGTTTCTTTTGATTCAAAAGTTCACTATAATAAAATACTTACTTTAACTCCTTTTAAACCTTTCGTTGAAAACGCAGAGCCAAAATATTTTCTTCAGGCTGATAAAAAACTTGCCTCTTATTTTGACGCTAAATGGGAAAAAAACAAGATAAGGATTTTGTTTAATTCTTCCGGCACTACAAGAACCGTCAACGAAAAAGAATTTAAATTTCTTATAGGCGAAATCGGCTCGAGGTTTTCAGGGAAAGTTGATTTGCTGATGTTAAATAACAGACGCAACAGAAAATATTTTAATTTAGACGGCATAAAAGTTTCACAGCCTTTAAGTTTGGAGGGGTTTATAGCTCTTACCTCAACGGCAGATATCATTATAACTGCCGACACTTCGCTTGTCCATATGGCATGCGCTTTTAATAAGCGTCTTATATCTTTTTTTGCCAATTCTCCCGAGACTGCGGTATGGTCTGCGCTAAACGATGCAAAATATAAAGTTATGACGCCGCAATCAAAGAGCGAAACTTTTGACGACATTAAAGATTTGAAAGGTTTTGACATGGACGCTGTATTGCGGTATGTAAAAGAATTTATTGGGGAGTTAGAAAATCTGCGCGCTGAAAAACATTTGTAAACATACTATACAAATTTAAATCTCTGCGGTTTTATCCAATTCAACTTCAAAAATTCCTGTTTTTGCGACGTTTTCTCCGGTCAAGACAGTTATATAATTGTCGGTAAGCGCTTTGTTTTTTCCTATGCTTACGGCTTTTCTTTTTTTACCTGAATTTTTGCTTAAAAAATCTTTTCTTTTTAGCGCGTCGATTTCAAAAAGTTCTTCGGATCTTCTTTTTATTTCCTGAGACGGAACTTTTCCGTTAAATTTTGACGCCTGCGCGCCCTGCCTGTCGGAATATCTGAAAATATGCAGCCTTGCAAACTTCGTTTGTTTTATAAACTGCGCGGTTTCGTTATGATGTTTGCCGGTTTCTCCCGGAAAACCCGTAATAATGTCTGTAGTTAAAGCCAAATCCGCAAAATCAGCCAGCAAGGCTTTTGTTTTTTTCTCAAAGTCTGCAGTAAGATATTTTCTGTTCATAAGCTTTAATATTTCGTCTGAGCCGGACTGCAGCGGTATGTGCATATGGCGGCATATTTTATCGGGATAATCTTTCATTAATTTTATAAGCTTATCGTCTATTTCATTTAGTTCTATCGACGATATGCGTATTCTGAAATCAAGAGGCATTGCGGCTATTTTTTCAACCAGCCCTGAAAAATTTAATCTGCTGCCGGCGTCAAAATATTTGCCTACGTGTATGCCCGTAAGAACTATTTCAGGATAGCCGTTTTCGGCAAAATTTTTTATTTCAGACAACACGTCGTTTTCAGGTTTGCTCCAAAGCGAATTTCTTACATACGGCACTATGCAGTAGCTGCAAAAACTGCTGCAGCCGTCTTGAATTTTAAGAAATGCGCGCGAGCGGCCGGCAAAAGTTTTAACCGTTTGACTTTCGGGTTTTGCGTACAATTTTGTTTTGTCGTCTATAATTTCAATTTCGGGAAATTTCTTTTTAAGTTCTTCGTTTTTGTTTTTTGCAAAACAGCCGGTAAGTATGATTTTTGGATTATGCGTTAATTTCAAAGATTTCCTTAGAAAATATTGGCACTCTTTGTCGGCGTTTCCCGTTACGGTGCACGAGTTAAAAATTATAATGTCGGCTTCTTGCGGATTTAAAACTTCGTTTCCTCCGTCTTCTTTAAGCTTATCGGCTATCAGGCGGCTTTCATACTGGTTAACTTTGCAGCCGAAGGTATATATGTAATAATTTTTCATAAATTTATTGTCCGATTTTTTTGAAGCGATTTAAGCGTTTGATTTTAATTTTTGAAATGCCGCGACAAGTATGCTTGCCGCGACTGCGGCGGTTTCTGTGCGCAAAATATTTTCTCCAAGCGTTACGGTTATAAAGCCGAGCGATTTTGCAAGTTCGACTTCTTGGTTTTCAAAGCCCCCTTCGGGACCTATAAAAATATTTGCAGCTTGAACGTTTTTATAGTCTAAATCAAAAAACGAAACGGTGTCTTCGCTTTCCCACGGAATAATATTAAGCGCGTTTTTGTTTTTAAAACAGTTTTCGCAGGCGGTTTGAAAATCAACAGGCGACGATATTTTCATTATATCGTTTCTGCCGCATTGCGAGCTTGCCGAAACCGATATTTTTTCAAAACGTCCGGCTTTATTTTCGGAAAAAAATGCGTTTACGCTTCTTGCCGTTTTTAGAGGAATAATTTCTGACACGCCGCTTTCCGCGCATTTTTCTATAAGCCATTCAAATCTTTCTCCCTTCGGAACGGCGGCATAAAGCTTTATAGTAAAAGAGGGCATTTTATACGACGACGACAAAATCTTACCTTCAATAAAATTTTTGTCTGCGCAAGAAATAACGCCTCTGTAAGAATTGCCCAAACCGTCAAAAATCATTATTTCGTCGCCTTTTTTAAAACGGCGCACTGTTAAAATATAATGCGCCTGTTCGTTTTCAATAGAAAAAACGCCGTTGTTAATGTTCTCAGGTTTGACGTAAAAATGCGGCATATCCAATCCTTTATACGAACTTTGTTTTGAAAAAAGATTTTATTGTTAACAATTTAGTTTGAATCTGCTGAAAAACTTTAAGGAGAGACTGCGCCTATTTGACAATTGGAAGATCCTCCCGCTGTCAACAATTTCCGCGAAAGGACGAATCCATTCCCTCAGTGTTGTCCCGCAAAAGCTGGAATTGACAAAGCGAAACAACACAGACACAAGCCGTCTTTTCATAAAACAGACGAAGTCTGTCATTTTTTT
>JAISRM010000084.1 GCA_031273645.1 Endomicrobium sp. | reverse complement strand
AGATTTAACTTAATAGCTGCTATCCACAATTTTGAACTCTGAGTTCGGAAAGAGGTTTATTTGCAAAAGCAGAACTAAACGGGAAGCTGTGCAAAAAGCCTTTATTTTTCGTGATACTTTTTAAAAGCAAATTTGATAATACATTTCTTCTCTGTATATTTCATATAGGTAAGACGGGCGTCAGGCTGATATTGTAAAGTTTTGACTGCCAAAGAGACTTTTTGCAGTCTGCATTACGTTGTTAATAGCACAAAGCAGATATTTCACAAATATTTCACTTGTTAAAAAAGTAAAAGAGGTATATGATATAAAAACAACATAAATTATATTTTTAGAGAAAAAAATTATGGATAAAATCGGAAATAGATTTATTTCTTGCGGCGTTGCTTTTATGATTTTCTTTAATATTTGCGTTCCCTCGATGTTATTGAAGAGCGGGAACGCAATTGATATTAATTCCGTTTTCTTTTGCGCCGTTAACGGGGCGGCATATACTTATAAGCTTGATAATTTTATGAAGATTTTTGAAGGATTAAATGAAAAAATTTCCGGCGTTTTGCATATAAGTAAAAGAAATAAAGAAAATCAAAAACATAAAAATAAAAGCAAGGAAAAACAAAATAATTTTGCGCTTGTTTCATCTTTTCCACCGTCAATCAAAAATACTAAACAGCTGCATAATACTCTTATAGACGCAGGGGGATTAACGGGAATAAAATATTTTTCTTTTGGGAATATTTTTTACAACGGCGCGGAGTTTTGGCATAAAATCATTCCGCTGTTTATTTTATTTTTATTGATGTGGCTTGCTCTTTTGTTTAGAGACAATTTGTTTAAACGTTTAACGCAGCTTAATAAAAAAATTGAGAACACATATAGCATATAGCTATATGTTTTTTATTTTGGAGGCATTATGAAAAGAAAGTTTAGGAAGTTTTCGGCCGTCTTAACGGCGGCATTATTTTGTTTTTCTGCATTGACGACGGATGTCGGGGCTGTTGTTTTGCCTCAAAGCGTCAACGGGCAGTTTGTAAATTTTAAAATATCGGCGTTTATTCCGTTGTCTATAGGCAAAATAACATCTGTAAACGACAAGCAGAGCGCTTCCGTAATAATAAATATTCAAGATCTTCACTCTCATGGCGATACTCAAAGAAATATTTCAAGCCTTATAGATATAATCGCTTCAAAATATAATCTTTCGGGAATTTATACGGAAGGCGGCGTTGGAAACGTGGATGTCGGCTGGATAAACCAAGTTCAAGACGCTTCTCTCAGAGAACAAATAATAGAAAAACTTTTAGGCGACGGTTATTTGACCGCAAGCGAATATTATTCTATGAAAAGCGGCAAAACATATTTGTTCAAAGGGCTTGAAGATGAAAAAATACATAATGCAAACATAAAAAGGCTTGCAGATATAGAAAATAATCAAAATAAATATGAAAACGTTTTAAACAAAGTAAAAAAAGAAATAAAAATTCTAAATAAAATATACACAAATGACAGAAACGTCAGGTTTAACGCAACAATTGACAATTATAACAGCGGCAAAATAAGCGGGGCTAAATTTTATAAACTTATAAAAAGATATGTTGACGACATAAATGCAAACCCGTCAAAATACAACAGCGTTACAAAATTAGATATTGATAATTATCCGAATATAAAATTTTACTTAAAAATGACAAATGAAGCTTTAAAAGTTGACAATAACAGAGCTTCTGCAGAGTTACGGCAAATTATAATGCTTTTAAAAGATTCATTATCTTTTAAACAATACGGCAGCCTGCTTGAAGATACAAATAATTTTCAAGATATTGAAAAAACGACCGAATTTATCTCCGGATTTTTGAAAGCAAATCCCGATATAAAAGTAAAACATGAAAATTTAGATAAACTCATAGCGGTAAATGAATGGGCAAGACTGTTAAATCCGGTGGAACTTTTAAATGAGCAAAGACAGCTGAGCGAGCAAATTAAATTTGCGCTTTCTTACAATGATACGGAAGCTGAAATTTCTTTTATAACGGATTTTGAAAAATATTTTAGAAATTACCTTACGGCTTCTCTTACTCAAGACGATTGGCTTTATGTAAAAAAGAATCTTGATATGTTTATTGAAATATACGATAAATATGCGGCTGTAAACCATATAAAAGAAATAGAAACCGATTTTTTGCAATTAAACGCCTACTACGATATAAATACTGACAGAAATGAAATTTTTCTTCTAAATCTTATAGACAAAAATGCTTCCGCTTCTTCTTCAGATAAAATAAACTTTTACGGCAATGCGCCGGAAATGCTTAAAAATGCAAAAGATGTAAAAATAGTTATTACCGGAGGTTATCACAGCGAAGGGTTAAAAAATTTGTTGTCGCAAAAAGAAATTTCTTCCATTGTAATAACTCCAAACGTGACTACCGACATCAGCAAAGCGAATTTAACGTATAAAGAAATAGTAAAAGAACAAAGTAAATTTCCGTCGGAGGCTTTAGCTTATCTTTTAACTTCAAATACTCCCGATGCAAACCAAATTGCCCAAATATTAAAAGCGGCAATAAGTCTTGGTTTAGAAGAAACGGCGATAAAAGATTTAATAAACAAAATTGATAATCCTAAAGTAGAGATAATATCTGAAAATGACAGCATAATTGTTAAATCCAAAACCGGAAATTTTGAGAAAACAATAAGTCTAAAGGAAGACGTCAAACGCATATCTCCAAGCGCCGCAGCGCAGGCTTTAAACGGCGTTTCTGGGTTTTCTCTTGACATTAAAAAATTGTTTGTCAATCCTCTTGGGCGCTTAAACGAAGCAGAAATCGGAGTTTTCAAAGCAATCGGCGGACTTTTGCCAATGCTTGACATTTTTGTTGAAAACGGAGCTATAGCAGAGATAGAAGAAGCAGGATTGCTTGGACAATCTTTAGCCGGGGTTGACGCAAGCGCGTATGCAAGATATCCGGCAATTATGCAAAAAATCCTTTTGAACATAGAACAAAAAACAAGGGAATCTGTAAAAGACAGACCAAAAGCGGCATTAACTTCCGACGCTGCTTTGTTAAATTATTGGAAGAACGCATGGCTGCCAAGACAAATGCGTAAAATATTTAAAAATCTGACCATAGACAGCCCGATAATAAGAAGGCTTGCGGCAATTTCGCTTGG
>JAISRM010000029.1 GCA_031273645.1 Endomicrobium sp. | reverse complement strand
CAAGAATTAAAGTTTTGGGAATTACCAATATAAGAGATTTAAAACTTAAAAACAACGAGCAGTCCGACGTTTCTAAGTGGAAAAATTACAAAGACGAAGAAGGCGGGGAAATAATAAATTACACCACGGTAGGAAGAATAATTTTTAATGAAAATCTTCCTAAAAACGACGACGGTTCTTACGCTTTGGGATACCAGAATAAAAGTTTTACTAAAAAAGAGCTTGGCATTTTAGTCGACAGATGTTATAAAGAGCTCGGACAGTACAGAACCATAGTTCTTTTAGACGAAATAAAAAAGATGGGTTACAAGTACGCCACTCTTGCGGGCGTATCAATATCTTTAGACGAAATGATAGTTCCCGCAAAAAAAGAAAAGATGGTCAAAGAAGCCAAGTCAAAAATTAAAGAAATTGAAAAACAGGCAAAACTCGGTTTGATAACGGAGTCTGAACGCTATAATAAAATCATCGATATATGGACGAGAGTTACCGACGAAGTCGCCGATATAATGTTTGACGAAATGAGAAAAGACGAAACGGAGCCTCTTAAAAAAGGACAGAACCGTTTTAATTCAATATTTATGATGGCCGATTCAGGCGCCAGAGGTTCAAGGCAACAGGTAAGACAGCTTGCCGGCATGCGCGGACTTATGGCAAAACCCCAGAAAAAACTTTCAGGGGGCGTTGGAGAAATTATAGAAACTCCTATCATTTCAAATTTCCGCGAAGGTCTGACGGTTTTGGAATACTTTATTTCCACTCACGGAGGACGCAAAGGGTTGTCCGATACCGCGCTTAAAACTGCGGAAGCCGGATACCTTACCAGAAGGCTTATAGACGTAGCTCACGACGTCGTCGTAAGAGAAGAAGACTGCAAGACCGTTAACGGAGTATTTATCGGAACTCTTCAAAGCGGAGACGAAGTCGTTGAAAAAATAGACGAGCGCGTCGTCGGAAGAATTGCGCTCGACAACGTCGTCGATATTGTCCACGACGAACTGATTTTAAAAAGAGGCGAGCTTATCACCCCCGAAAAAGCGCAAAAGCTCGTTGAAGCAGGCATAGACAAAATAGGGATCAGAAGCGTTTTAACGTGCGAATCCGAACACGGAGTATGCGCAAAATGTTACGGAGTAAATCCCGCCACAGGCAAGCAGGTTGAAGTGGGCGAAGCCGTCGGAATTATAGCGGCGCAGTCTATAGGAGAACCCGGCACTCAGCTTACTTTGCGCACGTTTCATATCGGAGGAGCCGCCAGCCGCGTTGTTTCGCGTTCGGAAATATACGCCGAAAATAACGGCACGGCAGACTATTATAATTTAAAGACGATTCAAAATAAAGACGGCGAGATCGTAGTTCTCAGCAGAAACGCCGAACTTGTTTATACGGAATTTCCGGTTCACAGAAGACAGGTTTACCAAATTCCCTACGGAGCCATAATTGAAGTTCAAGACGGACAAAAAGTTGAAATTAAAACCGATCCCGCTACGGGAATGAAAAAGAACGTTTTAATAGCCAAATGGGATCCGCATTCAAAACCGATTATATCAGAGTTTGACGGAACCATTCAGTTTGTCGATGTAAAAGACGGCGTAACTTTGCAGAAAGAAAAATCAAAAGTAACCGGGCAGATAGAAAGGGTTATTATCGAGCATCCTTCCGACAGAAAGAGCCCCAGAATAGTAATTAAAAAAGACGCCAAGACCATAGCGGAATATCCTCTTCCGGTTGACACTACGCTTGTCGTGCACGACGGAAATAAAATAAAAGCCGGCGACGTTTTGGCAAAAATTCCGCAGGAAGTTTCAAAATCAAAAGATATTACCGGCGGTTTGCCAAGAGTTGCAGAACTTTTTGAAGGTCGCCGCCCAAGAAACGCCGCGGTTGTTTCTGAAATCGACGGAACCGTGCATTTAGGCGGTCCTACTGCAAAAGGCAGCGTAAAAGTAGAAGTTGAAAATCAGGAAACAAAAATGAAAAAAGATTATCTTATTCCCGCCGGCCGCCATTTGGTAGTTTATGAAGGCGACAGAGTAAAGGAAGGGGAATCTCTTTCCGACGGAGCTGTTAATCCTCACGATATCCTTAAAGTTAAAGGTCCTAAAGAAGTGCAGGAATATCTTGTAAACGAAATTCAGCAGGTTTACAGGCTTCAGGGCGTTACGATCAACGATAAACATATTGAAATAATAGTAAGACAAATGCTTTCAAACGTAAGAATAACGGATTCGGGAGACAGCAAGTTCCTTAACGGAGAAATAGTGTCAAGATACAAATACGAACTTGACAGAAGAGAAGTTAAGGCAAGAAACGGAAAGCCTCCGGCCGCCCATCCGATTCTTTTGGGAATAACAAAAGCATCATTGTCCTCAGATTCATTTATTTCTGCTGCGTCTTTTCAGGAGACAACGAGAATTCTTACAGAAGCTGCCGTTTCCGGGCAGATAGACACCCTGAGAGGATTGAAAGAAAATGTTTCAATAGGACATTTAATACCTGCCGGAACCGGTTTAAAATCCGGATTTACCGGTAAAGATAAATAAATTTATTGCAAGGAAGAAACAATGCCAACGATTAACCAGTTGATAGCAGACGGTAGAAAAGACACAATCAGAAAAACAAAAGCTCCCGCGCTTAAGAATTGCCCTCAGAGAAGAGGGGTATGCACGAGAGTTTATACGACGACGCCGAAAAAACCTAATTCCGCTTTGAGAAAAGTCGCAAGGGTAAGGCTTACTTCAGGCTACGAAGTTTCTTCGTATATACCGGGGGTCGGTCATAATCTTCAGGAACATTCCCTTGTTCTTATCCGCGGCGGACGCGTTAAAGATCTGCCGGGCGTGCGTTATCACATAATAAGAGGAAGTTTAGATACTACGGGCGTTGACGGAAGAAAGCAGTCAAGAAGCAAATACGGCGCTAAGAAAGCAAAAGCGGCGGCAAAATAAAATTGCCAAACAGTTTTGTTTAGTTTAAGAATTAAAAATAAAAAATGAGCGCGCTATAAATATTTGTCAATACTTTTTTGTAGATACCTGCGGCAAAGCCGCGCGCATAAATTTTTAAATTTTAATATATTTAATTTTAATTATTTTTAGAAAGAGGAAATCATGCCACGCAAAGCGTTAAAACCAAGAGAAAAAAGAGGCTTGCCGGAACCGGATTCAAAGTTCGGTTCTGTGTTAATAGCCAGATTTATAAGCAAACTTAATTTTAGAGGCAAAAAAAGTTTAGCCGAAAGCATACTCTACGATTCTTTTGACATAGTAAAAGAGAAAACCGGCGAAGATCCCGTCGCCGTTTTTAACAGAGCCATAGAAAATATAAGGCCTCTTTTAGAAGTAAGGCCGCGCAGAGTCGGCGGAGCTACGTATCAGGTCCCTATGGAAGTTCCTATGGTGCGTTCTACGACTCTTGCAATTAACTGGCTTATAGAAATTTCAAGAAACAAAACGGGAAAGCCTATGTGCGAAAGGCTGGCGCAGGAAATTATCGACGGCAGCAAAAAAGAAGGCGCCGCGATTAAAAAAAGAGAAGATACGCACAAAATGGCCGAAGCAAATAAAGCTTTTGCCCATTACCGCTGGTAAATTTGTCTTTTGCGTTTTGCCGATTTATGCGGCTTAAAGCAGCCGTTATTATAAACTTAAAGCCGCCGCAAACGCAAAACAATATGCAAATTAAATATTTTTTTACTTGATTTTTCGGGCAGTTTGTTTATAAAATGTTTTACTTTAGATAAAAACAGAATCAAATCGCGCAGTTTTACGATGTCTGACATATAAAAATTTTTATGTTTTTATATTTCCACTTTAATAAAAAATAGGAAGAGAAAAATGGCTAGAGAGTTTCCATTAAACAAGATTAGAAATTTCGGCATTGCCGCTCACATTGACGCCGGCAAAACTACTACGACGGAAAGAATTCTTTATTACACCGGCAGAACCCATAAAATCGGAGAAGTTCACGAAGGCGCCGCCACTATGGACTGGATGGATCAGGAAAGAGAAAGAGGCATTACCATTACTTCAGCCGCCACTTATTGCAAGTGGCAGGATATGCAGTTTAATATTATAGATACTCCCGGACACGTCGATTTTACAGTTGAAGTTGAGCGCTCCATGAGAGTTCTCGACGGAGCGGTTGTTGTTTTTGACTCGGGAAACGGCGTAGAGCCTCAGTCTGAAACCGTTTGGAGACAGGCTGATAAATACGGAGTTCCAAGAATCGTATTTTCAAATAAGATGGATAAAATAGGCGCGGACTTTTTTATGGTTGTCAACGACATAAGAGAAAAGCTCGGCGCAGTTCCTCTTCCGATTCAGGTGCCTATCGGCGCGGAATCTTCTTTTAAGGGAATAATTGATTTAGTAGAAATGAAAGCGCATCTGTGGAGCGGCGAAGAGCTTGGCGCGACGTTTGACATAATTGACATACCTAAAGAGCTTGAAGAAAAAGCTCATCACATGCGCACCGAAATGATAGAACTTATAGCCGATTATTCAGACGATGTTATGAACGCGTTTATGGAAGGAAAAGAACCCACCGTAGCCCAAATCAAAAAAGCAATCAGAACTGCAACCCTTAAAATAAAATTAATTCCCTGCCTTTGCGGAACGGCTTTCAAAAACAAAGGCGTTCAGCCGATGCTCGACGCCGTTTGCGATTATCTGCCGTCTCCTCTTGACAGAGAAGCTCTTAAGGGAGTAAACCCCGAAACAGGCGAAGCAGATTCGAGAGAAGTTTCAGACACGGCGCCTTTCAGCGCTTTGGCTTTTAAAATTCAGTCGGATCCTTTTATAGGAAAACTTACCTATTTTAGAGTGTATTCCGGAACGCTTGAAAGCGGTTCTTACGTGTATAATCCGGGCAAAAGCAATAAAGAAAGAATTTCCCGCATAGTCCGCATGCATTCAAATAACAGAGAAGAAATTAAGTCGGTCAACGCCGGAGACATTGCCGCAGCGGTAGGTTTAAAAGACACTACTACCGGCGACACTCTTTGTCTTGAAGATAAGCCGATCATACTGGAATCTATGGACTTTCCGGATCCCGTTATAGACGTCGCCATTGAGCCTAAAACAAAGGCCGACGAAGAAAAACTTTCTAAAGCTTTATCGAGCTTAGCGCAGGAAGATCCCACTTTCAGAGTAAGAACAAACGAAGAAACAAATCAGACGATTATCGCAGGCATGGGCGAATTGCATCTTGAAATTCTTGTTGACAGAATGAAAAGAGAATTTAAAGTTGAAGCCAATGTCGGCAGACCCCAAGTTGCATATCGCGAAACGATTAAAAAACCTCAGGAAGCCGAATCAAAATATATCAGGCAGACCGGCGGACGCGGTCAATACGGACATGTTATTCTTACGGTAGAACCGCAAGAAGCCGGCAAAGGTTATGAATTTGTAAATAAAATCGTCGGCGGAGTAATTCCCAGAGAATACATTCCGGCAATTGACAAAGGCATAAAAGAAGCTATGACGTCGGGCGTTTTAGCGGGTTATCCCGTTGTGGATATAAAAGTAATGGTAACGGACGGTTCTTTCCACGAAGTCGATTCTTCTGAAATGGCGTTTAAAATTGCGGGTTCTATGGCTTTTAAAGACGCCTGCAAAAGAGCAAATCCGGTTATTCTTGAACCGATAATGAGAACGGAAGTCGTTGTCCCTGAAGAATATATGGGCGACGTTATCGGCGATTTAAATTCCAGACGCGGCAAAATAGCAAACATGGAATCTAAAAATAAAGTTCAGCATATAAAAGCCAATGTTCCTCTTGCGGAAATGTTCGGTTATTCCACTTCTTTGCGTTCTCTTACGCAGGGCAGAGGAACTTACAGCATGGAACCTTCTCATTACGAAGAAGTTCCAAGACAGATAGCGGACAAAATATTAGAGAAAAACTCAAAATCTTAAAAGTTAAAAGAGCTTAAAAATCAGATCATATCAGCGCTAAAGAAATATTGATCGGCAAGAAGAAAGAAAAACGCGGAATTAGGAGAAAACAATGGGAAAAGAAAAATTTGACAGAAGCAAACCGCATGTAAACGTAGGAACGATAGGGCACGTGGATCACGGCAAAACGACATTGACGGCGGCGATAACGAAAGTATTGGGAGACAAAGGGTTAGCGGAATATATATCGTATGATCAGGTGGCAAAAGCGTCTGAGAGTCAGGGAAGAAGAGA
>JAISRM010000028.1 GCA_031273645.1 Endomicrobium sp. | reverse complement strand
TCTCTTCTTCCCTGACTCTCAGACGCTTTTGCCACCTGATCATACGATATATATTCCGCTAACCCTTTGTCTCCCAATACTTTCGTTATCGCCGCCGTCAATGTCGTTTTGCCGTGATCTACGTGCCCTATCGTTCCTACGTTTACATGCGGTTTGCTTCTGTCAAATTTTTCTTTTCCCATTGTTTTCTCCTAATACGCCATTTTTCTGTTTTATTTACGATTGCTTGTTTACTGCTATATATCCGTCAGTAACTTTTTTAATTACGGTTTTGCGGCGCCGCTTTAATAGCCGAGGGCGGGAATTGAACCCGCGACCACCTCCTTACCAAGGAGGTGCTCTACCACTGAGCCACCTCGGCAAAGCCTGCAAAATTTTGGCGCTGCTTAACGTTTGTCATAAGCGGGAGACGGGAATCGAACCCGCGTGGCCAGCTTGGAAGGCTGGAGCACTACCATTGTGCTACTCCCGCGCAAAAAAAGCGATTAGCGATTTAAAAATTTTTGCCGCGCTTACGACGGTGAAATTGCAAAAGCAAATTAATATTTAACTTTTTGCGCCTGAGAATATCTTAACTAAAAATTTATTTTTAAATGAATCGGCATAAGAAAATAAAAACAGAAATTAACTAATGAAAAATTGGGGGCGGATGGATTTGAACCACCGAAGGGCAAGCCCGCCAGATTTACAGTCTGGTGCATTAGACCACTCTGCCACACCCCCGAAAAATGCTATTAAAAAGACTTTTTTAGGAAAGGAAAAAAGAACTTTTGATAAAATAACTTGTTGATTATACAATAAAGTGTCTTTGATTGTCAACTTTGGAAACTTTTGGAAACTTTTCCCATGATCGCGCAAAATATTATTGTATAATTTGTCATTATCTTGCTTCACATATTTATATTTATACAGCATGCTGCAATATTTTCAAAATATCAGCTTTGGCTATCCTCTTTTTTTTCTTCTTCAAGAATCTCTTCCCAGACTTCTGCTGATTCTATCAGCTCATTGTATAAATAATCTAAAAATGTATCGGCTTTTAAAGTATCGGGACCGGTCATCACATCTCCGGTAAATACTTGTCATGTTTTACAAGACAAACAATAATAATATTCATCGACATTTACTATAAAAATATATTCTTTTCCCAACTTAAATTTTTCTCTGTAACTTTGCGTATATTCAACCATAGGCATTGAATCATTTGAGATAAAACCAAAGATTTCAAAACCCATAAAACCGCCATGTCCGTATTTCCTTAAAAACCATTTATACTGTTCGGGCAGTTTTACATCAAGTATTTCTTCCATTCTTTTTATATTTTCTTCACTTACTCCTCCTGCAAAAGCGCGTCCGTCATCATACTTGCTCATAAGCTCTTCAATTAGCTTTTCCATCTCTTCGTATGTATGCATTTTATCTCCTCAATCTTTATTAGGCAGGAATAATATCTTCTTACTTTGCATACTTATTGTTTAATTTCTCCAAAAAATCCATTAAAAAAAAGTTCATTTGCTTCTTTAATTTTTAATATTGAAACCCATTTAAGCTCAGATAACGCTTTTTCTTTATTTGAAATAAAAGAATTTCTGCCGTCAAATGATTCTATTCTTAATTTCTCATCAATAGTATATATTTTATATGAAGAAGCCTTGTATATGGGAACCAAAGAGAAAGTCTTAGTCAATAAATCCGTCAAAAATACGGCCTCAAAGATAATGCCGGAAATCTCTTTTTTCTTTTCACCGGCATATCCTGTTGTGATTGTAATGCATATATATCTATTATTATCTGCCCATAATAAGCTTTTTATATAATTAAAATCATATGCCCAACAACTTGCGGGAATATCATTTGAATTTAATAACATATTTACATTATTCTCTTCCTTTTCAAAGATTGCAAAAGAAGCAAAATATCTGCACATTCCTGCTTCAAGCCAATCATAAAAATAAACTGCAAATTTTTTATCTGAAGATTCAGAAAAACCCCAAGTATCGGCTTTTTTATCTTTATTAAGCTTCGATATATCAAATTTTTTTATTGTATCATTATCCCAAATACACATATAATAATCCTATTATAAATTTTTAATTACTTCAAAAATCAAGCCAATCTCTTTTAGTTGTTTTGATTTTATCTTGGCATCATTACTTATAGCTGATCCGTCATTAGTTCTTATTTCCCATTGTACCGCTCCGCCTTTACCCCAATTTTCTATCTCAGCTGCATTTCCAACTCTTATATTTGTTCCAGCAGGCACTTTGACTTTTGAAATATATTTCGGTCTTACAGGTAAAGAAAAAAGATTCTGCAATTCTTCAGCCGTCATATTTTCCGGATTAAATCTTATAAGCCAAGAACCATTCTGATTATTATCCAGATGCGCTCTATAAAAAATCTCATCATTTTTTAATACGCCCTCATAAGCGCTCATGTTTTTTCTATATGGTAATTTATCCGATTCATATCCTTTATTAGCTGTCTTTGAATAAATCTTTTTCCAATTGTCGCTTACTTCAACATCTTTTATCGCAGATTTTAAAGCAGCCCGCGCTTCGTCAATATTTTTTGCCGCAAGCCTGCCGGACAAATTTGTTATTTCGTTTTCTATTCCTCTTGCCAGCGCCCGCCACTGACTGCCGCTGCCTATCAGCAAGCCAAACGCCGTAAGCGTCTTTTCAAGCGCCGTAAGCTTTTCGCCGCTAAAAAAATCTTTTCCTGAAATAAGTTCATATACGTCTATTACGTCGCCGATTACCGGCAATGAACCTATCGCTATCCTTCCCAACATTCCTAAAATGCCGCTTACTTTTTCTTTAACGCCGTCTTTTATACCTTTATATATTTCCCAGAAAGGACTGTCTTGAATTATTGATTCTTCCATAAAAGAATCATCGCTGCCGCTTGAAAAACCAAATACGTCCTCTGCCTTTACTCCGTATTTTTGGCAAACGGACGACACTTCTTCCATTATTTCAAAAAAACGCGCAATTGATATTGTTTTTTTCGCGTTTTCTATATCCGACAGTTCTTTAAATATTTCGTCAAGACGTTTTAAGTCTTTGCTGCCTTCTTCGTCTATTTCTTTTTGTATTTTCTCATCTTCTTGTTTGCCTTCGCCGCTGCGCATTGCAAAAAGTTCACTCAAACCCTCTATGTATTCCTGCCTGTTCCTTGCGCCTTCCCCTTCTTTATATCCTTTTTCCTGCAAATATTTTCTTAAAGTTTTTGCCCTGTCGTCCAATGCCGGATGACTGCCTTCTAACTTTTTGAATCTATATACGAAATCCAAATCTATTCTTTCGGCAAGCCTTTCAAACAAATCGCAAAATGCATATGGATCGTATCCCGCTTTTGCCGCAAGTTCTGCGCCGTATTTGTCGGCTTCTTTCTCTTGATTTCTGCTCCAGCCCGTTTTAATTAAAGCTTTCTGCTGCCGTTTTATAATTTCGCTATATTTGCTGTCGGGCAATAAAATATCCGTAACATTTGACGCCGCGTTTGACGCTTTGTTTGCCGTCTCAAATCTATTATCAAGATGGTTTAACGCATTATGCCCTATTTCATGCCCGATTAAGCAGGCAAGTTCTGCTTCGTCGTAAATCATGTTGAACATTCCGCGCGTAATCCGAATATCTGCTCCCCAATACGCCAAGCCCTGCGCGCGCGCCGTGCGAAGCATATATATGCCTAAATATTTTTTATAATCGGAATAATTCTGTAGTTTTTTTAGAAGATTTTGAAGATATTTTTGAGAGGATTGAAGGCTGTAAATAATATCGTTTTCCAAAACATAATCGCCGTCGTCCCATTTCTGTTCTTTTGCAATAACAGCTTTTTTAATAATTCCCGAAGCGTCCCCTACGCCTAATGCGTCAGCAGTTTTATCAATTGCATTCGATGAATATTTTTTTACAGAAGAACAGCTTGATAAAATTAAAGCTGAAATTAAAAACAGGCTGATTATTTTTTTCATTTTGGCATCTTTATCAACGATACAGCCGTTTTATTATTATTTTAAACGATTTTACAAAATTATATTTTCTGCAGCAATGTGATTCAAATTGCAACGGCATTTTAAAAGCTGGCTTTAAGGAAACTCGCCGCTCAAAAAAAACCTATTTAACTAAGGCTGTCTTTATTAATGCCTTGCTTATATTTTTTCCATAAATCTCTGTACATAAAATATGCTTTTCTCAATTGTCTTTTAAATTGGCTGTCTTTGCCGTTTCCCAAACTGCATATTCCAAACCATTCTTCATAGCCGTATCCGTCAAGCCACACGCCGCTTGATTGACGCAGGCTGTCATGTTTATACGGATCGCTTTCGCCTTCGGCTTTCCACCATTCGTCGCTATATTCAAAAATCACGCCGCCTAAAGCATTGCCGACGCCGCCTTTTACGCCTGCAAGATTTCTTTCAATATCTTCCCAATTTCCTTTATGATATTTTGCTTGTCCCTCTTCAGCTCTTGCATCGTCCCAGCCTTTTGAATATGCCGGACAGCCATATTCAGTAATTAATACGGGCTTTGCGCAGATTTTAGCCGCTTCTTCCCATACATGTCCAAACCCTTCGGTTCCCCTATAAATATTTGCGCCGAAAACATCGACATCAGAACAGTATTTTGCAAAATAATCAATAAACAGCAATTCGCCATTGCTTATCGACACCGGTCTTTTTTGCGGGTCTAAAGATTTAATCAGTTTTGCGCATTCATTGACGAATTTGTAATAAGCTTCAGGATTTTTATGCGCATTTGTCGCGCCTATCCAACCGTAATTATTTTCATTTCCCAATACCCACATCAAAACATATTGCTCGTCTTTAAACATTTCCACAGTTCTTTTAACGCTTGCCAACATATTTTTTTGATGCAGCAGGTTTGAATAATCTGTTCCCTCTTGCCAGCTTGCTCCGGACTCCGCCGTGTACATTCCTATTAAATCGCCGACAAGATACATAAAACCAAACTTTTCATACCCGTCTTTAAGAAATTCTTTGTTTAAAACATTTGCTTGATAGAGCCTTAAAGTATTTACGCCCATAGCTTTCATTAAAGCAAAATCTCCAACGGGCTTTTCATCTGCGTCCTGAATATTATTTCTGTTTGCGTCGACCCACGCTTCAAAAGCTCCGTCGATAAGACCGTTATTGTTTTCATCGTCAAAAGAAAAGTCCTTTATATTGTTGTATTTATTGTCGGGCTTTTTGCCGACTTTGTTAGGACCGTAGGTCATAGCCCGAATAATATAGGGTCTATCGTTTACAGCCAGCCGGAAATGATTGTTATTATATTGAATTATTTTGACGCCGCCTTGTCCGACAACGTTTTTAATTCCTGTTTTTTGCAAATCAACATATTCCCTATCAAAGTCTTTAGATTTAGCTGCGACGAGCTTACCGGGATTTATATTGAAAGTTTCGTTTTTAAAATCTAAGTCGTATGTATTGTTAATAGTTATGTCGCAATCAATCAGCTTTACTCCGATATCATGGTGATTTTCGGTTAGATACTTAATTTTTGATATGCATATCGGAGCAATATACCAAGGGGTTTTGTAAGTCGTCCAACCTTTAGACATCGGGGAAAATACAAGGCAGGCGTAATACGCTTTAACAGCCCGTTTATAATTTCCGGCATTTTCTAAGGCGAGAGCCGTATAATAAAGCCGCGCGCCCGGGTCTTCAGCGGCGGCAGCCCATTTGTAATAATCAAGTTCGTAATTTTGCGAATGGACAAAATTCCAATGAATGCCTTTTAATTTCCCTTCAGAATTATACTTTTGATAAACAGGGGAATCTAAAACGCTTTTTGAATTTGGATAAATTCCCTCGCCCGTAGCTTTTTTTAAGCCGTCCATATCTTTTATTACAAACTTATATTTATCTGTCCCCAAATTTGTAAATTCGCCGTACTTTTCATAATTCACAAAATTTTCAGCGCCGGGCGTATAAATTTTAAACGGTTTTATCTGCGCAAAAGTCATTTTGTTATTATATTTTTTCGCTTTTGATAAAATCTTTTGCAAATCGTTTTCAACGATGTCTGCATAGACATTAAACGCAATAACAAGTTGAACAAAAACCGAAAATAAAAGAATTTTTATGCGCATACAGCTCTCCATTTCTTTTCAGCCTTCGTCTGACAGAATTTTTTAGTAAACGTGGATTCCCATTTTCATGGGAATGACAAACCGGCTACAGTCTGTCCTGAGAGTTTTTGTGTTCTTATAAAAACAGTTTTTACCCTACACCAAAACATCAATTCTCTTCTGTTTACCTGCCGTCAATTTTTAATTTGCATTACCCCTATTTTCTATACAGCGGACGTTAATTTCGCCGCAGAAAATTTGCCGCCTGTATTTGCAGCCATTGCTTTAGGCAGTTATGCTGATATTTAGATAATTCACATATTTTTTTAAAGGGTTGCAAAACTATTTTAGATGAGAGATATATAATTATAACATACTAACGTCAAATTAAGGATGGGCGAAATGAAAATAACATTGATCTTGAAAAATTTGTTTACCCGCAAAAAAACTTTGTTGACGAAAATTATTTCTCTTGCTGTGGCGGTATGTTTTATATTTAACGCCGCAGGCGTTTGCGCAGTTTATGCTTCCCAGCGCAGCTCTGTTTATGAAAAAATCCAGAAAACAAAAAAATCAGATGTTTCAGACGCCGATTTGTCACGCTCATATAAAAGCGTAAAAGATTCTTTTAAAATAGACGAAAAGCTTAAAGAAACTTATGCGCAAGACGACGAACGGGAAACTTCTGAAAAATACGATAATGTCGTCAATGAGCTTGCTTTGCAAAGCGGGTTAAGCAAAGAAGAAGTTGAAAAAATGCTTTCAGAAATTGAGCCTGACAAACTTGACGAAGCAATAGGAATACTTTCAGACTTTTTTGCAGCGGGCGGAAAAATAGTAAATTGCGCAACAGACGCGCTGGCAAAAGTGTTGGAAACGTCTTCAAAAGGACTGCTTGCGCTTCAAACGCTCATAGCAGATATAGC
>JAISRM010000016.1 GCA_031273645.1 Endomicrobium sp. | reverse complement strand
AAAGGCAGCGGAGTAAATTTTGATTTGTACGCTTTTATGAAAGGCATTATATCAAAATGGATCTCTGCAATAAGAAAAACCCCCGAAGGAAGATACAGAAACGCAAAAGCTTCCGGATTTGCCGAGCAGGGTTTAAGCGTTTCCGCCGAGCAAAAAGCCGGACTTTATTCTTATCTGAACGCTTTGAGAGACAGTTCAAATAAAGAGAAAGAAGGCTATATTGCCGCGATGGCTGCGGTTTTAAATACCCCTAAAGCCAGACAATTGTTTAATTTAGCGTATTCTTCCGCTGCGGATAAAGAGCTTTTATTTGCAGAAGCCGAAGGTTATTTGCAGGGCATTTTAGAAAGGCTTCAGAGCGATAAATATATGCAAAATATCAGCTTTGCAGTAAAGACCGACGCCGATATTTACAGGTCGGCTTTAGTTGAAGCGGAAATGAGCTTGTATTTAAATTACAGGCGGCAGATGGAAATCCCTGAAGAAAGAATGTCTGCGTTCAGAAGTGAATTAAGGAAAGCCCTTGATGCCAAAGACTATGACGCTTTAAGCGTCCATATGGCTAAATACAGCCAGATGCCTTTAAATCAGCTTGAAAATATATCGGCGCAGATGGATGCTATTGTTAACGGTTCAATAAACAACGGTTTTGCCGGATACCAAAATGCCCCTGATCTGAAAATAGCCGACGACATTTTAAGAGGCAATACTGTCGCGTCAAAGGAAGATATAAGACAGGCGATAAACATTCTTACATATAACATTGAAAACGACATGCCTTCTATGCCTTCGGCAAGCGCGCAGGATATTGAAAATAAAGCCGCAAATAAGCCGAGGGCTGCCTCAGATTTGCTTGCCTTGATGGCCGCTTACAACTCTGAAACAAAATTTAAGATTGAAAAGAACGATACCGCTAATGCGCAGCGCGCAGGAATACAGGCGATACTTGCGGCCGCTTAAAAAAAAGATTTTTGTCTGACGCCGCAGCGCAATCATAAGCGTTGCGGCGTATTTGCCGTTTTAGGATTTGTGTAAACCGCATATGAAAATAAAATCTTCATTAAAAAAAATTACTGTTTTTGTTACGGCGTTAAGCGTTTTATTTTCGCCGTTTTTATCTTTTGCGCCATACGCTTTTGCCGACGTTTACGGCGTATCGCCGGAGAGCGTTTTTTCAATTCCCGCTTCTTTAGGAACTGTAACGGCTTTAAAGAATTTCGGCGGCCGAAATTTCGTAATAAATATACAGGATTTGCACTGCGACGGCGGCGCGCAGAGAAATATTGCCGCGATATTAAAATATCTTGAAGAAAATTACGGCATAAAAAAAGTCTATCTTGAAGGCGCTTGCGCAGACGTCGATGTCGCCCCTCTTTCAGGGCTTTTAAACACTTCTTTAGGCAGACAAACTCTTGAGTTTATGACAGACTCCGGATACGTTAACGGCGTAGAATATTATGCCGCTTTAAATTCTAAAAAAGGTTTTGCGCGCGGGATAGAAGATTTTGAGTTATATGAAAAAAATATAAATCTTTTAGCCCAAATAATGAGTTCAGAGTCAGAAATTGAGGCCGTATGCTCAAGCCTTGAAGCAGAAATTGCGCCGGTAAAAAGAAAGTATTCCAATGCGCGCATAAAAGCTTTAGACAGGCTTGTAAGAAGTTTTGAAAGAGGCAAAACCTCAAGAGATAAATTCTATTTAAAACTTATGTCTTACGGCGTTTCCGGAAATTACGATTCAATTAAAGCTTATATTGAAATGTCTGCCGCGGCCGCTTCTTTTAACGGCGGCAAAACCTCAAAAGAATTTCCTTTGTTTATAAACTCGTTGAAATCGTTTCTTCCTTATAAAGAGTTTTCCCGTCTTTCTGCGGCAAGCTCAGGCTTTTCTTGCGCAGAAAACATTTCAAAAGAACTTCTTGAACTGTCTGAAAAATATTCTCTTTTTTCAGGAGATAAATTTGAATCCGTAAAAAAATATCTGTCGTATCTGCAATATTTAAAAAGTATAAATCCTGTAGATCTTGCCCTTGAAGAAAAAGAGCTTATCAGCGCGGCTTACGGGCGTTTAAGTTCCGACGCTTATGAACGCGAAGTTTCATTTCTCGACGGTTTTATCCCTGAAATAAAAGGATATTTTACGGCGGAGATAACTTCTTACGAATTAGAATCTTTTGCCGAAAATTTTAAGCGTTTCAGGCGGATATGGTGTTCGTATTTTGCGCAAAATACGGTCAAAAAACTTGATAAATACGCGGATCTGCTTGCTTCTTATCATGAAAATAATCTTAAGCGCGACGCTGTTTTTGCAAAAAGCGCCGGATTAGATTTTAGCGCAGACGATGCTCGGGAAAATATTAAAGTTATCGTAACCGGCGGCTTTCACAGCGGCGGGCTTGAAAAAATATTAAATGAAAAATCAACGTCTTATGCCGTGATAACGCCTAAGATCAGCGATAAAATTTCGCAAGCCCGCGCGACATATGAAAGCATAATCAAATCTTATGCCGGCGCGCGCGTAAGCGCAATAGCCGTAGAGCCTTATCTTAACAGGCCTATTGAAAACGCTCTTGCGCAGCTTACCGCCGGCTGCGTAGCGGCTTTAGATAAAAGCAAGTATTCTCTTAAAGAGAAAGAAGAAGCGCTGTATTCTTTTATCAAAGATTTCCTTGAAAAACGCAAAGCTTCCGGTTACAGCGCAGACGCCTCTTTAAAAATAGATTCGTACGGAAAAAAAGAAGTGCTGTTTTCCGTTTCTTCCGGCGCAGATGAAAAAAATCCGCGCTTTTACAGAGCTTCGTCAAAAGGAGTTTTGTCGCAATATAGTTTAGGTGAAGACAAAAAGTCTTTTGAAAAGCCGAAGATTTCATCTTTATTAAAAGAAATATTGCTGGCGTTTAGACATTCGCTTTCTTTTGCAAAGCCGAAGAAGATTTCATCTTTGTTAAAAGTTGATTCTTTATACAAAACTTTAAACGTGTACGCGATGGCTGTCGTTGAAGAATTTTTCTTTCGCACAGTCCCTTTTACAGGGACATATAAGGCGCTTTCGTCTTTTTTGATTCCGACGGCTATTTTGTTAATAGTTTCCTACGTCGCTACAATCGCAATCGGCGTATTTTTGTTTGCCAAGCTTCACAATGTTATAGATAAATATGATTTTAAGAAAGGCAAGATAAAAAAAGAGCAGATAAGAACGCTAAAAAGCATGGTCAGGCCTTTATCTGTTTTGACCGCGTCTTATCTTGCGGTTGTTATTTCGGGTTTAAGTTTTGGCTTTGGCTTTGACCGGTCAATTTTGTTTGCATGGTTTTTTTCATCTGTTTTTCACATAGCGCACAATATACGCGCCTACAACAAAATAAAACAAGCCAAGCAAGACAATACAAATGCCAAATTCAGACTTTTGAGTTTATTTTCTTCGGCTTTTAGAGATAAAAACGAAGCTGAAAAAGAAATTGTCGATTTGCAGGATTTGCGCCAAACCGTAAAAAATCTTGAAGAACTAAGAAGCGGCGCTTCTTTCAGCGCTGATATTAACGATAAAGTTCTCGTTGACGAATACGAGTCGGCTTTAAAAGAGCTTGCCGCCGCCGCTGATCTTAACGGCAGCGCAAGATATAACGCGGCTTGCGCGGCGGCTTTGAAATTATATGATTTTGCCTTAAAAGTAAAACATGAAGTAAAATCTGAAATTTTCTCGGCTTTGCTGCCTATAGCCGCATATATAAACGATAATTCCTCTCAGACTCTTCTTAACAAAATTTTTAATTATATGTTCTTTAATATTTCAGATTTTATTTTTCAGAAAGAATTTTTAATTAATCTTTCCGCAAGGCAATACTTAACGGACAAAGAAGCCGCGATTAAAATGCTTAAGTCTCTTACTCGGGAACAAACGGGACGCTCATATAGTTTTACTCCGGTCATTTTTCCTTCGTCCATAACGAACATTGAGGAAGGCAGAACTTATTTGCCTTATGAATGGAAAAATCTTATAAGCGATGAAGAGCTTGAAGAATTTTACGATAAATTCGGAGTTGTCTTTGCCGTTAAAGGATATAGATCAAAAATTTCGTATTCTGTTTCTGTAACTGATGAGTTTTTCAGGCTTTTACAAAAGCTCCCCAGAAAGCAAAAATCCAAAAAACTGCTTTCAGCGCTCGGGCGCGAGTATGAAAATCCGGCGCAAATTAAAGTATTTCACGCTGAAAACGCAGCCGCCAAAAGCTCGGAAATCGCCTCTAAATTTGACGCTTTAAACAGGATTCTTGACGACAATTCTGCGGCTGTTGCCGCAATTATGAATATCACCCCGTCTTCTTTTGAAAGCGTTTTTTCTCTTTTAAGCGCCATGATTGCCGATTTAAAAATAATAAACCGCTACAGCGCGGCAAGCCTTGCAAAATCTCTGGAAAATATTAAATCCTCTCTTTTGCAAAACCCTTCGGACGAAAATATAGCGCTGCAAAAACAGCTTTTGCCGTGGAGCAGTTACAGCCTTTCAAAAATATCCGAACTCCATACTCTTCTTAACGCTATCCATCAGACGTCTTTAAACAAGATAATGTTTGCGCATAATCCAAAAGAAGATACAGAATTTGCCGCGCAGGACGGGGCTAAGCGGATAGTGTTAAATCCGGTTGAAGTTTTGGCGCAGATTTATGATTTTTCGCAAAACAAATCCCTTTCCCGCGCCGGCGCAGATTTTTTGTCGGGATTAAATAATATTAAATACAGGCTGCGTCTTTTGTTAAAAGACGATAAATTTATATGGAGCAAATCTCCCCGCAGTCACAGCGTGGATATACTTATTGATTTAAACGACGCTGAGGCAGGACTGCGTTTTGGTTATATTGACAAAAGCTATCCGGAAAAAAATGCCCTCATCAAAACAAGGGCTGAAAAATTTAAAGAACAACTTTCCGCAATAGGCATGAAAGTTACAATTGATAAAGTCGGCTCATTTTGGAGAATTTCGGCTTATGCGGGCGCTTCGTCTAAATTTCACGCTTCAAAAGAATACGCTCAAAAATTTATACGGCTTATTGAAATAATACAACAAAACGCTCCTGTTTATGAGGGTGAAGAAAAACTTTATTTTAACGAAGAAGATCAGAAACCCGATATGAGCGGGGTTTACTCTTATCTGGGCGTTGAAAACGAACCTTTCCCCGAGGGCGCGGCCTTAAGAAAATTTGCCGATGGAAAAATAATAATAAACGATAAAGGCATACTTGTTTTAGACAATTCTTACAATCCTGCGGCGCAGATTTTAAAAGAAGCGCCTAAAAAAGCGCAGGACATGATTCTTCAGGCAAAAACTCTTGAATCTCTGGAGCGTTCTCTTTTTGATTTTGGCAGCCAAGGTTATGCCGGAAAGGCGTTAATAGAAGTCGGAGCGTTAAAATTAAAAGAAGGATATTTGTCGGTAAAGTCGGCAAGGTCTGCCGACGTTTCGGCGGCGCTTTGCGAATTTGTAAGCTTAAGCGGCGCAAGAAAGGTTTTAGACGACGAGCAATTAAGAGAAATTCTTGCAGCCGAAGGCTATGAACTTTGCGTTAAAGAAACGCCTTACGAGCCTGCAGCCGGCTATTTTATGTCGGCGTTAAACGCGCCGCAAAGACAAATAAACGCAAAAGAAATAACCGGAATCGGAGTTGCAAACGGAAATTACGGTTTTATTTTTGCAAAAGTTTCTTATAACGCCCAAACCGCCGGCAAGGGCGATATTTTTATAACCGGAAATTTGTCGCGCAGCGACCGCGCTAAATGGGAAAACGTAGAAGGCATTGTGATGACGTCGGGAGGAATTACGTCTCACGTGGCTTTGATCGCCAATGAAAAAAAGAAGCCTTTAATAGCTTTGATGGGCGCAAGCTATAATTCTAAAATTCCTTATATTAACGAAGGCGACGTCATAGCGCTTGACGCCGTAAACGGACGCATTTTTGTTTTTGATAAGATTTCAAACAATTTAATGCGCCTCCTGCAAGAAGCTCTTAAAGAAAACAGCGTTTCAAAAATAAAATATTTAATTAAAAGCGCCTCGCCTGAAATTGCCGCCCAAGCGATTCAATACGTCTTTTATTATTGTTTTGGAAAAGCAGAATACGCTTCAACGCTTGAAATGCTTGACGGGATTGACTCGGGAGAAATTATCAAAAATTTGCGTTTAGGATATGAAAGCGCGCTGGAAATAGAAGAGTCGATAAACAATGCAAAAAATCTTTTTGAAAGTTCCGCAGACAATGCGTATATGGCGTATTCTTTATTAATGAACGCCGCCGTCCGTCTTGAAAGCGCAAACGGTTTAAGCGCAGACATTTTAAAAGAGCTTGCGGACAAAATAAACGATTTAAGAGAAATCATAGAAAATTCAGTATATAAAAAAATATCTTCCGACGTAAATGTCATGCGTCTTTACCGCGCGCAATTAGATAAAGCGGCGCGTTATCCGTCAAACCTTGAAGCTCTTATCGCCGTAGCGGGTTATTATAATAATTTTTACGCAATTAAAGATGCCGCGGCCGAAATTGAAAAATCAGAAGAAGCCATAGACGATTATAATAGAAGTCAAAAGAAAGAAGTTTTGGATTTGAAAGAGCTTGGATATTTAAATCTTGAGAAATTATTCGGTTCAAAAGCGGTAAAGCTGTCTTATGCTAATAGTTTGCTTGCGTCGGCAAATTTTCCGGCTGACGCCGGCATAGCCGAAGGGTTTGCGGTTTCAAAGACGGCTTTTGAAAGATTTTTAGACGATAACGCCGTTTTGGACGATTTTAAAAAAGCCGTTGAAAACTTTGATGAGCAGACGGCTTTGGATCTTGCTGGAAAAATAAGCGCAAAAATAGACGCTTTTGACGAAAGCCAAATAAACGCTCTTATAGGCGGGCATCTTTCCGGCGATGCGCTTTACGCCGTGCGTTCAAGCGGAATAAACGAAGACGGCGCTAAACATTCTTTTGCGGGAATGGCATCGACGGTTTTAAACGCGTCAAAAGAAAATGCCGCTAAAAGCCTTAAACGCGTTTGGAAATCTTTTTACGAGCCGCAAATAGTAAAGTATATGGCTGAAAACGGGCAAACAGCCCAGCCGGCAGTTTTCATACAGGAGATGGTCGGAGAGCAAATTATAGCCGGACAAATAATTACAAGAAACCGGCAGGGCGACTCTGTAATTGAGGCTGTGCGCGGGCTTGGAGAGGCTTCGGTAAGCGCAACGGTTACTCCTGACATAGCCGTAATAAAAAATGCAGACGGATACGTCAGTTATAAAAAAGCTTCCGACAGAAAGATTAAGGCGGTTAAATCGGAAAACGGATTTAAATACGAAGCGCTTTCCTCAGAGGAAAAAGCAAACAGAGTTTTAGACATGAACCTTATAGAGCGTCTGCGGCTTATATCTTCCGGCTTAGAATCCGTTTTTAAATACCCTCTTGACATTGAATTTGCCGTTGACGCAAAAGGCAAAATTTACATATTGCAGGTAAGGCCGGTAACCTCTTTTGTCGCGCAGGACGCTTTTTCAAGCGAGCGTTTTGCCCGAAAAAATTATCAGACGGCGGTAGTTTTTAAAGACGATGAAAACGGGAAAATTCAAAAGAAAGAACTTTTCTTTATAACCGATCCTAAAACCGGCGACGATCCCGTAAAAGTTTATTTTGACGGCTACGATAACAATAATAAAACTTTAATATTTTCTCTAAGCTCAAAATATTCCAGTTACGATAAAAATGAAATTCTTGCCGCCATAACAGAAAAGCTCGGCGATAAAAACATAATCTCAAAACTAAATAAAAAAATGCCCATTGCGGCAAAAATGCGCCCCGTCAGCTTTTTTACGCCCGATCCGTTCTATGAAAATCCGCAAATCGACGATTTGTTTAAACGCCCGACCCCCGCCCAAGCCGCAAACAAACTTCTCTGCGCCGCATAACCCCCGCGCCGCCGCGCGCTGCCACCGTCTGCTCCCATTTCTTTTTAATTATCAACACAACGTCTTCAGACTTCGTCTGTTTTATGGGATTGGCGCCAGTGTCTGTTTTGTTTGTGTTTGTCATTCCCGTGAAAACTGGCAGCCTTCGTCTGTTTTGTCAAGGTCTGTCATTCCCATGAAAATGGGAATCCATGTTTACTATCAATATATCTTCTAACATTATTTCTTTTAAAAACGCAATGTAAGGAAATTTTTTAGTAAACATGGATTCCCACCCGATAAAAACACTCGGGTGCAGGCTGCTTAGGAAGAAAGAATATTAAAAACGCGGGAATGACAATACGGAGGGAATGGATTCCCACCCGATAAAAACATTCGGGTGCAGGCTGCTTAGGAAGAAAGAATATTAACAACGCGGGAATGACAAACTGAAAGACAACAGACTTCGTCTGTTTTATGGAACACAGATAGCGTCTGTTTTGTCAATCGTTTTTCAAGAACTATTTTGTTTGTGTTTGTCATTCTAGTGAAAACTGGCAGCCTTCGTCTGTTTTGTCAAGGTCTGTCATTCCCATGAAAATGGGAATCCATGTTTACTATTAATATATCTTCTAACATTATTTCTTTTAAAAACGCAATGTAAGGAAATTTTTTAGTAAAAATGGATTCCCGCTTTCGCGGGAATGACAACATGGAGGGAATGGATTCCCACCCGATAAAAACATTCGGGTGCAGGCTGCTTAGGAAGAAAGAATATTAACAACGCGGGAATGACAAACTGAAAGACAACAGACTTCGTCTGTTTTGTCAAGGTCTGTCATTCCCATGAAAATGGGAATCCATGTTTACTATTAATATAGCCTCTAACATTATTTCTTTTAAAGACGCAATGTAAGAAAAATTTTTTATCAAACATGGATTCCCACCCGATAAAAACACTCGGGTGCAGGCTGCTTAGGAAGAAAGAATATTAAAAACGCGGGAATGACAACACGGAGGGAATGGATTCCCACCTGATAAAAACACTCGGGTGCAGGCTGCTAAGGAAGAAGAAATATTAACAACGCGGGAACGACAAAACAGATACAGTATTTCCAATAAAACAGACAAAGTCCGGGGCGCAGGCTGCTTAGGAAGAAAGAATATTAAAAACGCGGGAATGACAACACGGAGGGAATGGATTCCCACCCGATAAAAACATTCGGACGAAGAAAAAATATTAACAACTCGGGAATGCCAAACTTAAAAGCAGACGAAGTCTGCTTTTAAGTTATTTTAAGAATACGACGGCGAAGGTTAGGTATTGGCTTTCGGGCATTGATGCTAAAACGGGGTGGTCTTTAGACTGAAAACCGTATTCTGCTATTACGGCGCTTTTGTTTACTTTAGCGGCGGCTTGCGCTATAACTTCCTGAAAATTTTTGAAGTCAAGATGATGGGAGCAGGAAGAAGTCGTTAAAATTCCCCCGTTTTTTAAAAGGGACATAGCGCAGGAATTTACTTTGACATAATGTTTAAAGCCCGCATTAAAATCTTTACGGTTTTTAATAAGTCCCGGAGGATCGATGTTTACGACGTCGAATTTTTCGTTTTGGGCTTGGCTTGACTGAAGGTATTCTAAAGCGTCTGCGCAAATGCCGTTAAAATTTTTATATCCGTTAAGACCGTAATTTTTTTCGGCGGTTTCTAAAGCCGGCATTGAAGAGTCTGTAAAAACAACTTCCGAAGCGCCGGCGTTTTTTGCATATATTCCAAACGCTCCCGTATGACAATAACAATCTAAAACTTTTTTATTTTTGACGTAAGACGCAAATTTTTTGCGGTTGTCTCTCTGGTCAAAAAACCAGCCGGTCTTTTGTCCATGCATAATGTCTGCGTAAAATTTTAATCCGTTTTCTTCAATAATAATATCCTGCTCAATGCTGCCGTAAAAAATTTCGTTTTCTGTTTTAAGCTCGGCGTTTTCAAGCTGTCTTAACCGCGCGTCGTTTCTGATATAGACGCCTTTTGCGTTAAAAACCGAAACCGCCGCTGAAACGATTTCTTCTTTACGGGCGTCGGCGCCTGCCGACACAAATTCAACGGCAAGATAATCTCCGTACTTGTCTATGATAATTCCGCTTAAATCGTCAGACTCGCCAAAAACCGCCCTATAAGAAGTTTGGGCGCCGTAAAAATTTTCACGCAAAAGTTTTGCGCTCTCTATGCGCCGACGCCAGAAATCAGCGTTTATTTCTTCGTCTTTATTTGTAAGAAGCCTCAACGCTATTAAAGAATGCGGATTATAAAAACCTTTGCCCAAAAAAGTTCCGGAATTATCATACAGGCAAACGACATCTTTTAACGACGGGCTTCCTTCAATATTTTTTATTTCGTTTGAAAAAACCCATTTATGCCCGCTTTTTATTCTTTTGCCTTCTCCCGCTTTTAAAATAATTTTTTTCATTTATATCCTCTAATATTCCAAATCCGAATATATCGGAAAATCTTTGCAGATTTTTGCCATATCGGCCTTAACTTCGCCGATAACTTTTTCGTCGTTTATGTTTTTTAGAACCTTTACTATTGCCTGCGCGATTTTTACCATTTCAGGCTCTTTCATCCCTCTTGTCGTTACCGCCGGAGAACCGATTCTTATGCCGGAACTTACGGACGGCTTTTGCGGGTCGTAAGGAATGCCGTTTTTATTTAAAGTGATTCCGGCTTTTTCCAAAACTTCCTGAGCGTCTTTGCCCGTAACGTTTAAAGGCCTTAGATCGACAAGAAACACATGGGAATCCGTTCCGCCTGAAACTATTTGCAGCCCGCCTTCTTCAAGCGTTTTAGCAAGAACTTTTGCATTAATTAAAACCTGCCGCTGATACTGCTTAAATTCCGGGCTTAACGCTTCAAGAAAAGCGACAGCTTTTGCGGCTATCACGTGCATTAAAGGACCGCCCTGCTCGCCCGGGAAAACGGCTGAATTTATTTTTTTTATAAGTTCTTGGCTGTTTGTAAGAATAAGTCCGCCGCGCGGCCCGCGCAGAGTTTTATGCGTGGTGGTAGTTACTATGTCGGCATATTCTACCGGCGACGGATAAACGCCCGCCGCTATCAAGCCGGCATAATGGGCCATGTCGCACATATGATATGCCCCGTTGTTCTTTGCTATTTCGCCTATTCTTTTCCAATCCCATATTCTTGAATAAGCGCTTGCGCCGCTGATAATTATTTTAGGCTTATGTTCTTTGGCGAGTTTTTCTATTTCGTCATAATTTACAAGACCGGTTTTTTCGTCAACGGTATAAGAAATTATTTTAAACCATTTGCCTGAAACGTTAAAAGGGTTGCCGTGCGACAAATGTCCGCCGTGGGAAAGGTTTAACCCCAAAACGACGTCTCCCGGATTTGCAAGCGCAAGAAACACTGCAAAATTTGCCTGAGCGCCGGAATGGGGCTGTACATTTGCAAAGTTAACGTTAAAAAGTTTTTTGGCGCGCTCTATTGCCAAAGTTTCTGCAGCGTCAACAAATTCGCAGCCGCCGTAATATCTTTTGCCGGGATAGCCTTCGGCGTACTTATTGGTAAGACATGAGCCTTGCGCCTCCATAACCGCCTGCGAAGCGATATTTTCAGAAGCAATAAGTTCTATAGTTCCTTTTTGCCTGTTGAGCTCTTTTTTTAAAATTTCTAAAATTTCACCGTCGGCTTTTTTTAAGTTTTTCATCGCAAACTCCTTTATTTTAAATGCATTCCAATATTTTTTTTGCGTCAAGGCAGCCTTTTCTTATTATAACGTAGGGGAATTTTACCATGTCTATTACCGTCGATTCATATGAAAAACCGCATTTGCCTCCGTCAACGATAATGTCGGCAACGCCGTCAAACTTTAAAACGTCTTCATATTTTTTAGCGCTTTCGCAGCCCGAGGGGTTTACTGAAGTTGTAAACAAAGGCGTTTTCGTTTCTTTAAGAAGCTTCAGCATAAAAGCGCTGTCGGGAATTCTTACGCCCAGATTATCTCTTCCTCCGGAAAGAATTTTGCCAAGCTGCGTAGCGGGAAGAATAAGGGTAAGCTGCCCCGGCCAGAACTTTTGCGCTATTTTTAAGGCTTTGCCGGGAAATTCGACGAGAATTTTAACGCTTTCTACGTTTGCCGCCATAGCGATAAGAGGTTTGTTTTGAACTCTGCCTTTAATTTTATATACGCTTTCTCTGGCTTTAAGGTTAAAAGCGTCAACGGCAAAACCGTAAACCGTTTCCGTAGGCACGACGGCTACGCCTCCGTTTTTAATGATTTGCGCCGTTTTCAAATGAGCGTTTTTGTTTTTAGAAGATATTTTTAAAGTAGTTTTCATCAGAGTATCTGAAACCGCCTTTTAAGTTTGATATTTTATCATATATAGATTGTATCTCAAAATGCCGCTTTTTGTCTTTTAAAAGTTTTTTTCGTACAATATAACGCAGGCTTCGCCTGTTTTGTTTGCGCCTGTCATTCCCATGAAAATGGGAATCCACTTTTAATATTAATATAGTCTCTAACATTATTTCTTTTAAAGACGCAATGAAAAAAAGAATTTAGTAAACATGGATTCCCGCTTTCGCGGGAATGACAACACTGAGGGAATGGATTCCCGCCCGATAGAGACACTCGGGCGCAGGCTGCTTAGGAAGAAAAAATATTAAAAACGCGGGAATGACAAAACCAGACGAAGTCTGTTGGGTCATTCGTTTTTTCAAGGTCTGTCATTCCCATGAAAATGGGAATCCACTTTTAATATTAATATAGTCTCTAACATTATTTCTTTTAAAGACGCAATGAAAAAAAGAATTTTTTAGTAAACATGGATTCCCACCCGATAGAGACACTCGGGCGCAGGCTGCTTAGGAAGAAAGAATATTAAAAACGCGGGAATGACAAAACACAGACGAAGTCTGTCCCACCCGATAGAAACATTCGGGCGCAGGCTGCTTAGGAAGAAAAAAATATTAACAACGCGGAAACGACAAAACAGATACAGTCTTTCCAATAAAACAGACGAAGTCTGGGGCGCAGGCTGCTTAGGAAGAAAGAATATTAAAAACGCGGGAATGACAAAACGCAGACGAAGTCTGAATTATTTTGCGACGCATAACTTTCGCTTTTTCAGCGCGGCAGGGTAACGGTGAATATAAAAACAAAATTGTTTTGCGACAGGATTTTCGGACAAGTCATGTGTTTTGTTCTTGCTCCTATAGCTTACTGCGTCGGAAAAATTTTAAGAATAGACCACAGCATAAGCGAAAATAACGTAAAAACAATAGTAATCTCAAAATATTTCGGGCTTGGAAGCATTACGCACGCCGTTCCTACATTAAGAGCGTTAAAAAGCAAATACCCCAAAGCAAATCTCATTTTTATTACAAGAATAAACAATAAAGAACTGCTTCCTTTAATACCCTATATAGACAAAACCCTTTATATTAACGATTCCGGATTTTTTAAACTTCTGCTTTCAAGCGCAAAAGTTATTTTTAAGTTATGGGCAAAAAGGGCTGATTTATTTTTTGATTTTGAAGTTTTCTCGTCTTACGGAACTTTGATGTCTCTTTTTAGCCTTGCAAGAAACAGGCTTGGATTTTTTTGGGCAAGATCGACGTATTTTAAAACTCTTTTATATACTCATCTTATGTACTTCAATTTTGATATGCCTTTAAGATTGTCTTATATGCAGCTTTCTCATTTGGCAGATACGGATATAAATTCGCCGCTTGATTTAGAGCCTTTTAACATTGACGAAACAACATGCAAAGAGACCAAAGAAAAAATAAGCAAAGCTTTCGGCGGCGATAAATCAAAAATTCTGTGCATAAACGTAAACGCTTCAGATTTATCATATTCAAGACGCTGGCCTCTTGAAAATTTTGCAAAAACCGCCCGGCATTTTGCGCAAGAAGGCTGCAATATAATTTTGTTAGGCTCTCCGGACGAAAGAGAATACATAAACGGAATTTACGGTTTTCTTGCGGCAGATAAAAAAATAACTGACAAAATTTTCAATGCCGCAGGGATTTTTTCTTTGCGCCAAACGCTTGCCGCGCTTAGTTTGTGCGACGCTTTCCTTACAAACGATTCCGGACTTATGAACTTGGGTTATGCGCAGCAGGCAAAAACTGCGGCTCTATACGGAGCAAATGACCCCGTTTATGTTCACATAGACAACGGCATAAATACGGCGATTTACAAAAAAACTTATTGCAGTCCGTGCCTTTATATTTTTGACTCTCCGCCTTGCGGCAGGCTGTCGGTGTGCATGAACAATATAACGGCGCAAGAGGTTATAGAAGCCGTTAAAAACATTTTAAATACAAAATTCAAAGGCGCAAACAGCGTCAACCATACCATTAAATCCGACAAAATTTCCGGCTATATTATGGGAACTTTAAGAAAGAGGAAATAGTGAAAACGAATATAAAAAATGTATTTTTAAATAAGATTTCCGTTTTGATTTTTTTATCTGCGGCGGCTCTTTTACTTACGGCTTTTTTATATTTTTGTTTTCTCAAAGCTGTCGGAGGATATTCAAATCTTGATGATTTTATATCCGGATATTCCATATGGACAAACCTCAACAAGCATATCGATTTGCTTATACCTTATATATATTCATTTGTTTTTTTCGCTTTATACATTCCGTTGCGGCGTTTTATTGAAAAACTGCCTTTTTTTGTATTCTTCTGGCAAAATTTTATTAGCCGCGCCATAAACAAAGCCGCTTCATTTTTTCTTTGGAAAAACGAAAAACTGCCGTTTTGGAAAAAAGCAGTTCTTTTATTTAGCGCAGTTTTTATTGTCTATTTGCTTGCTTCTTCGGGATACAATTATCTATCTATACCTCCCGATCATTTTCACTTTGGGGAAAAACTGCTGGCCTACTGGCTTACAGCCGACGGAGCTGCGCAAATGTATGAGACTTTTTATCCCATACACGGCTTTAAAGATATAATTCCGGGTTTTCTGAGTAAATTTCTGGGCGACAATTACGCTTCGGGGTCTATTATAGGCATGCAGATATTATATAACATCTGCCTTATCGGCGTTTCTTTGACGGTATTGTCAATATTTCCTTTTTTTATGTCTTTAATAATTCTCTTGCCTTTATCCTTTATAAAGGCTTTGCCGTTTATTGCGATGATAGTTTTATTTAAAGATAATTTTGCCTTTAGAGCATACCCAAAATGGCTGATTTTATACTGCATATTCGGAATTTGTCTATATTGTTTTGAGTTTACTTCCGGCATTCCGTTTACACTGGCAATGCTCCCTTTGTGCATATACGGGCTTTTCAACTATTATAAAACAGTTCCGCAAAAAAAATTCTTTCTAAATATTGGCGTAATATTTTTGCTTCTTTTGCTGTTTTTTATCATTTTTAAAGATTTTTTTCTGAACAATTTTAAGTTTATTTTGGATTTTGCAAAGTATAATACTGCGGCCTTTGGAAATCTCGGGCATGATGAGAGCAGAAATTTACCGCTTTATGTATTAATTTTAGTTTCTAAATTGGCTTATAAATCGCCCGTATATTTTTTACTTCCGATTTTTGCAATTCTCTTTATAAAATCATTAAAGAACAAAGAAATGTCTGCGGCGTTTTTCTTTGCGGCAATGACAATATATCTGGCAGCTTCGACAAGCTATGCGCTTGCAAGATTTGATTTGGAGATGGGAAGAGCGCAGAACATATCCATGTGCTTTATCTATCTTCTGATACCGGCGTGTTTATATTTTAACAGGAGACACGGGGGGGGGGGTTAAAAAAAATTTTTTAAAATTTTTATTTT
>JAISRM010000210.1 GCA_031273645.1 Endomicrobium sp. | reverse complement strand
AATCCCGGACAGGAATATAAGAATACCCGCCACAACTTCGGTTTTAAAGCGTTAGATTTGATAGCGGAATCTAAGGGAATAAGCTTTAAAAATTGGGAGAATGCGGCGGATATTTCTTTTTATGAAGCGCCTGACGGAAAAGTATTTTTGATAAAACCCATGACTTTTATGAATCTTTCCGGCGGACCGGTTTGCGCTTTTGCAAAATATTATAAAATAAAACCGGAAGAAATTTTTGTTTTTTACGACGATTTTTCAATTCCTCTGGGAGAATTTAAGATAAAAATGTCGGGGTCTTCCGCAGGACACAACGGAATTAGTTCCCTTATAAAACATCTTGGAACAGACGCTTTTGCCAGAATGAAGCTTGGCATAGGACCTCTGCCTAAATTTATAAAAATGCCCGACTTCGTTTTGTCAAAGTTTTCCGAGCAAGACAATGATAAAGTTAAGACCATATGCGAAAAAGCCGTCAGTTTTTTTGAAGAAGCCTGCAAGTCAGGCATTGAAAAAGCAATATCAAAAACAGAAAACCGCCGGCTTTCGCCTGCTGATTGACCAGACTTCGTCTGAGTTTATGGAATTGACAGCCAGCGCTTGTCATTCCCGTGAAAACGGGACAGATTTCGTCTGTGTTTTGTCATTCCCATGAAAATGGGAATCCATGTTTACTAAAAAATTCTTTTTACATCCGCTTTTAAAAGAAAATAGGAATAAAAAAATATAAAACAAAAATGGATTCCCATTTTCATGGGAATGACAGACACAAACAAAGACATTGTCTGTATTTCATAAAACAGGCAAAGCCTGCAGACGCAGTCTGTCGTATCAAAATGTTTTTTGATTTGTCATTCCCGCGTTTTTAATATTTGTTCTTCATTAGCAGCCTGCACTCGAGTGTTTTTATCGGGTGGGAAGCCATGTTTACTAAAAAATTCTGTCAGACAGCCTTCGGCTGTTTTATAAAAACAGACGCAGTCTGAAAAGAAATAATGTTAGAAACCATATTAATATTAAACATGGATTCCCATTTTCATGGGAATGACAGACACAAACAAAACAGACGTAGGCTGTGTTCAATAAAACAGGCGAAGCCTGCAGACGCAATCTGTGCGAAAGTTTTTATGTGGGTTGATGACAATTAAGTTGTTGTCTGCAGCAAGTTGCGGGGCGCGCATATAGAACGCGCAGCTCTAACAAAAAACGCGGCGAATGCCGCCGAGACCGCCGGTTTATTATGATAATAACGAAAAAAAAACCTAATGAAGAAATTCTTGAAAGTTTATCCGGCGCGCATACAGTGTTTGTTGCCGGCTGCGGCAGCTGCGCTTTAAAATGCGCAAATTCCGACGAAAAATCCGTAGCTTTAATGAAAGAATTTCTTGAACAAAACGGCAAAAAAGTTCTTCAGGCTTTTACCGTCGAATCTGCCTGCGACATGCGCCTTGTAAAAAGAGATTTGCTTAAAAATGAAAATTTTAAAAATGCCGACGCCGTTTTAGCGCTTTCCTGCGGAGCCGGCGTTCAAGCGATTGAAACGGTTTGCGCAAAAGAAGTTATTCCGGCTTTAAACTCGTCTTATGTGGGAACTACCGAAAGAATCGGCGTTTATAAAAAATTTTGCAGCGTTTGCGGTTCATGCGTTTTAGCTTTAACCGGCGGGATATGCCCTAAAACCAGATGCGCAAAAGGTCTTGTAAACGGGCCGTGCGGCGGATTTGTAAACGGAAAATGCGAAATTGATGCCGATAAAGACTGCGCCTGGGTTTTAATATATGAAAAGCTTAAAAAAAACGGCGCGCTGGATAAGTTTGTAAACCAATACCTTAAGCCCGCCTAAAACGTTAAATTAATTGTTAACCTACAGGCTTCGCCTGTTTTATGAGACACGACCAGCGTCTGCAGACTTCGTCTGTTTTGTCAATTGCTTCTCAAGGTTTGTCATTCCCGTGAAAATGGGCAGGCTTCGCCTGTTTTATGGGATTGGCGGTCAGTGTCTGTTTTGTTAATTGTTTTTCAAGGTCTGTCATTCCCATGAAAATGGGAATCCATGTTTAATATTAATATGGTTTCTAACATTATTTCTTTTCAGACTTCGTCTGTTTTTATAAAACAGCCGAAGGCTGTAAAAAAAATTTAGCAAACATGGATTCCCGTCCGATAGAAACATTCGGGCGCAGGCTGCTTAGGAAGAAAAGATCATTAACATTTTCGGCAATGACAAAACACAGACGAAGTCTGTCCCGTGAAAACGGGGATCCATTTTTAATATTAATATAGTTTCTAACATTATTCCTTTGTATTTTTATATCACGCGGGGAGGAAAAGGTGAATAAGAGTATTTCTTTAATTCTTGCAGGGGCTTTAATTTTTAATCTTACAAACGGGTCGGCATTTGCTTTTTCGGGCGGACAGACGGTTGCGGGTCCAGCTTCTTTCAAACTTACAAACATTTCAGAGCCGGTCATTTCTTTGTCTAACGCAAGAATAAGCGAAACGCTTTTGTCGGCGTCCGGCAATAAACAATTGATTATAAATATACAAGACCTGCACTGTAACCCCGAAGTTCAAAGAAATATAGCCGCGATAATTTCAGAAATAGATTTAAAGTACGGAATTTCAAGTTTATACTGCGAAGGCGCGTATTCCGACATAGATATGAGCTGGATAAAAGCGGTTAAAGATTTGCCGGCTAAAAAAAGCGTTCTTGACGCTCTTGTTGATTCAGGAAGGCTTACGGGCGGAGAATATTACTGCGCGCTTTCTGATAAAGATAACGTTATAAAAGCTATAGAAGACGAATCTATACACAAACGCAATATAATAAGGCTTGGCGCTATATTTGAAAATCAGGACTATTATAAAGAACAAATTAAATTGCTTGACAAAGAATTGTCTTTGCTTGAGGCAAAATATTTTAACGCAAATAATAAACGCTTTAACGCAATATATTCCGATTACCGCAGCGCAAAAATAAATCCTGAAAAATATTACAAAGCTCTTCTCAAATACATCGCTGCAGTCAATAAAGGCAAAAATAAAGACGACTCGGTTTACTATATAGATTTAAACGATTATCCCAACATATCAAAATATATTTCCGCAAACGATATTAGAAACAAACTGAATTTCAAAAAAATTTCCGCGCAGCTTAGTTTGCTTATAAACAAGCTTAAAAGCGAGCTGCCATATCAGGTTTTTAAGGAAATTTCAGAGCAAACAAAGGGTTTTTCAGATTTAAATAATTTTTATCTGTACGCGCTGCAGATAATCAAAAATTATTCAATAGAATTAGATTTGTCGATGCCTGATTTAAAATTGTTTTTTGAGTATGCCGAAAAAGAGCGCGGTATAAACGTTATAAAACTTGTAAACGAAGAGCAGCGTATCGTCGAGAAAATAAGATTTGGGCTTTCAGACGGTCCTGCGGAACTTGAAATTGCTTTTGCCGTTGATTTTTATCCCTATTTAAAAGATTATCTGGCGGCTTCAATAACTTCCGGCGACTATAAATATTTTTCCGAGCATTTTAACGAATTTAAGGCTGTCTGGGAAAAATACACTTATAAAAGCGCGCTGAACAATTTAAAAGACGATTTTGAAAATATAAACGCTTTTTATGAAGCCAATTTTCAAAGGGACGGCGTTTTTGCAAAACGTTTGGGCATTAAATATTCAAATTCCGGCGCAGCCCCGTCTTTGATAACTTCTTTAGACGGCGACGAATTAAAAAAACGGCTGTCGGAATCTGAAATAACCGTGGTAGTTACGGGCGGGTTTCACTCTGAAAGTTTAAAAAATGTTCTTGTCGCAAACGGAGTTTCTTATGTTGCCGTTACCCCGAACATAACTTCAGCGCATAATTCAAACGAGCTGTACGCTCAGATTGCAAAAGAGCAGGCGAAATCTTTTTCCTCGCAAACAATAGCTCCGGCGCTTAACGGAGCCGATGCAAAAATAGAATTTAAAAATAACGCGGCTTATGTTGAAATAGGCGGACAGCGTCTCATTTTGCCTATAGATGAAAAAAGCGGGAAATTTAAACTTGTCGGCGCGGCAGTAGCCGGCGCAGATAAACCGACGCCGTTTTCTATGCAGATCGCAAGAACCGTTCTTAAAAATATTGCCGTTCTTCAATCTTTTTCATTGTCTTCAGGCGGATATTATGCCGTCTGCGATATTATTGTAAAACTTGCCGAAGCGGCGGCGCATAACGGATACTTTAACGCAAACGGACTGATTTTTGAAATAGCAAACAATCCTGATTTGCAAAAAGCGATAGAAGAAAACAGCGCCGTTTTGCCCAACACTTTGGCGTCTTTGCCGGATTTTATTCAAAGCCTTATAGCGTCTAAAACTTCTTTTGAGGAAATAAAAAAACGGGGATCGGCAAATCCCGTCGAAGCAGCTTTGTTAAATGCGGATATTTTCGGGATTTTTATAATGCAGGCAAGAAAGAAATCCGCAGATATTTCCTCAGATAAAGAAGCCGAATTGATTGAAAATCAAAAAAAATCCGATGACGCCGGTTCTATCGGTCTGCGCGCGCGCATTGCGGCAGGCGCGGCTTTTTTTAAAAGAGCCAAAGATTGCGCGCTTTCGGTTTTATATAAAGCCGTTTTTATTCTTTCATTTTCATTGATCCCCATTTCCTGCGTTAAGAATAACGACGATGACATTGAACCTCCACCTCCGGTAATCGAATACAGTAAAGAAGTTAAATATATAAGAGACATCGCAAACAAGTTTTTGCTTGGCAATCTTTTGCCAAGAAGTTTTGTAGGTTCCACAAATAAAATTTTAGATCCGGTGCGAAGAAACATAGCCGAAGGCGCCGTTGTTATATACGATGCCGCAGTGCTTTTAAAAGCGCTGGTTTTGTATCCCGAAGAAAACAAAGATTTGATAGAACAGATAGTAAACGCTCTTAAAAACGGCAGCAATATAAGAAGCAATAATGATTTTTCATACAGCATACTTGGAGAAGAAATACCGTTAGGACACGGATTGTTTTGGAAAATAATAGGCGTAAACGCGCAATGGTTCCCAAATCAAAATTTGCCTATTGTCGGCGAAAACGCATGGATCGCAAGCGCGATGGCGTCCGTTCACAGAGCTTATCAGGGAACGCCGCTTGGAGACGATGCTTACGCTATTCTCAAAGATCTGACCGACGCAATATGTATTTTGCAAATGTTTGATTACGGTCCGTTATGGGAAGGATACATAAGAATGGCTCCAAGAGAACGCAACGGATATGCGTATCTCGGGCCTAATTACTGGTTTCTCGTTTCGACGGAAAATAACATATCCTGTATTCCCGCATTGCAGTATATGTCTGAAAACGCCGAAACTGCTCAGGACAGACAAAAGTATAAAGAAACTTTGACCTCGATGGAAGACGCTTTATTTAGGCTGTATAATCAGGAAGGCGGATATTTTTATACCGGACATGATCTTAGCAAATACGACGATTTATTTGCCGCAGATTGTCAAACGTGGCTTATATTGGCTTTAGGTCCGTCAAGATTAGACAAAATTATGAAAGAGAAATACGGTATAGACAATGCAAGCGTTGAGCTGTTAAAAACTACGTTAAAAAAAGCCGGCGTGCAAAAGGACGGCAAATATATAGGCGTGGACTTTTATGACAGAAAAGAAGTTGTAAGCACAGAATGGACATTAGGTTTTATTTCGGCCGCCGCAAAGACTTTAGCGTTGAACTATGACAGCGAGCTTCAAAGCGCGGTTGACGATATGTCCGCTTATATAGAAAGTCTTGAAAAAGACGGCTTATTGCCTTCTACCGATCAAGATGATTTTGTTTCCACAGGGCACGGATGGTTTACTACCGAAGCAGACGCGGCGCTGGCTCCGAGCGCTTGGCTGATATTTAAAAAATTAGGGCTGACTGTTACGCCTTTTGACATTTTATATCCGGGTCAAGTAAAGGCATACGCTTTAAGAGCGGCAGATTTTTGGTCAATTTTGGCAGGCGTTGATCTTGTTAATGCGGTAAAATTTTTGCAAAGAACAAGCAATGCCGTTATGGGAGCCGCCGCAAAAACGGCCGCTTTCTTTTCGGCTTTAAAAGCTTTGCCGTCGGCTTTGCGCAAAAAAGAAAAAGGCGCAAATGCGCAGTTGGTTTTCCATAGCGTTGACGCGTCAAACCGCGCCGGCGCATCATCAAATTTCGGCAGCGTTTTAAAAGATGAAAACGGCAACGTTTACGTCAACGTTTATTTTGCCGATGCGCCCGACAACTTAAAAGAAGTTTTGCCAAAAGGCGCAAAAAATGCCGGCTGGAGAACGGACAACGAAGACGTATGGGCGTCTTTTGACGGCGGAATTTTAACTCTTTATTCAAAAGCTCCCCGCCAAAAAGTGATCAAAGATTTTAACGATATAGTCCTTGACGGTAAAAATAAAGCTTCTTCTTTTATCAGAGACGCCGTAAGAAAAAATGCCGGAGTCAGCATCGATAGTTTTACGCCGGCAATGATAGTAGATCATAATTCGCAAGGCAATGCCGGACAATACAATGAATGGGGAGCTGCCGTCGTAAGCGCAGATGTTTTTGCTCGATCGCCTTCCCTCATAGCTTCCCGTCTTTTAGATTATGCGCAAATACGCGATTTGGAATCTCAAGCTGTCAGCCAACATATATATATGTATATGGACGGAGCGGATTTAAACGCTTTCAAATCTTATTTGAAAGTTTTTAACGCTTCGGCAAGCGCGCAAATGATAGTTGATTATGAAATGTTTAGCGGGTTGTCGGAAAAACAGATTTCAGATATTATTTCTCTTGCAAAAGATGCGGGAGTCGGCGTTTGCGTTAACGTAAGTTCAAGCAAAGACGTTAAAATTGACAAGTCATATTTTAGCAGGCTCGGTTTTTCAAAATATTTTGTTACTGCGCAGGGAAAAATGTATAAGCAGGATTATTTTTCCCAAAAAACTGAGGAAGTTGGAATGATAGAAGGCTATAAAAACGGGCAAGAGCTTGCCGACAGAATAAGAGGTTCGGCTAAAACGCACAAAGTTTTAAAAATAAGCGAGATAGAAACTCTTATCGACGGAGGTTCCCGCTCGATAGCCGACAGAGCCGCAATATTAAACATTTTTAAGTCCGCCGTTTTAAAACTGCGTTCAAATAAAATGGCGTCTGTTGATTATGTTAGAAGCGTAGGCTATAATTTCACAAGCAGTTTAACGGTTTTGCCGCAAGATTTGGAAGCTTTTGCCGACGCCGTTAACGCAGGCGACGCAGCTTTAGCCGCGCAGCGTCTTGGAATTGCGCCTTCGGGCGCGGCGGATTTGTATTTAAAACAGCTTGAAAACAGCGTTAACGATAAAATAAAACTTAAGGAAGTTCAAATTGAGTTCTTAAAAGCTTTAACCGCTAAAGCGCTTGCGCAGGCAAAACTTAAAGAAGCCGGTTTTGAAGACGGGCTTGACAATAAAGATTTTGAAATTACGCTTGGCGAAAAACTTCTTGAACGCTGCCTTAAGAAAATAACTTCTTTAGAAATTTCCAAAGAAGCTAAAGAATTTATTGATTCCGAAACCGGTTCCTATAACGATTTGAACGATATGATAATGAAAGAGTCGGCAAAACAGGATTTTAAGTCCGTAAACGCCGCAATAGCGCTTATCTTGCTTAGCGCGCCCAAAGCCCGCAAAATAACAATAGATAAGCGCGCCGCGCCGGTTTTTAATGCGGCGGCGCTAAACGCAATATTAAGCGCAGCATAACATAATCTGCCGACACAGGCTTCGCAGACTTCGTCTGTTTTATGGAATACAGCCCGCGTCTGCAGGCTTCGCCTGTTTTATGGGGCACGACCTGCGTCTGTTTTGTTTGTGTCTGTCATTCCCATGAAAATGGGAATCCATGTTTAATATTAATATAGTCTCTGACATTATTTCTTTTTAAAAACGTAATGTAAGAAGAATTTTTTAACAAACTTGGATTCCCATTTTCATGGGAATGACAAACCGGCGGCAATGACAAACTAAAAGACATTCTGAAATGATAGACTGTGTCTGCAGACTTCGTCTGTTTTATGGGGCACGACCTGCGTCTGTTTTATGAAAGCGGGAACATGTTTGCTAAAAAATTCTGTCAGACGAAGTCTGCGCAGACATAGTCCGTATTCCATAAAACAGACGAAGTCTGCGGCTATAATAATGAGAATTAAAAATGAAATTTAAAGAAAAATTAGAATCAGGTAAATTTTTGATAACGGCAGAACTTTTTCCGCCTAAAGGCGTCGATGTTTCCGCTTTTTTAAGGCGCGCGCAATCCCTTAAAGATTTAGATGCGGTCAACGTTACCGATAATCAGCGGGCGTCGATGCGCGCAGGGTCGCTTGCTATGTGCAAACTTTTGCTTGAGCGCGGCATAGAGCCGGTGCTTCAGCTTACGTGCAGGGATAAAAACAGAATAGCTTTGCAGTCCGAACTTTTAAGCGCAAATATTCTTGGGATTGAAAATGTTTTAATATTAAGCGGCGATCATACTGACGCCGGAGAATATAAAGGGACAAAAACCGTTTACGATTTAGATACCGTGCAGCTTATAAAAACCGCAAGACTTCTTGAAACGGGTTTTGATCTTGCCGGCAAAAAGCTTTCCGGCGCGCCGAAATTTTGCGTGGGCGCCGTTGTTAATCCTTCCGCAACGCCCGACGAGCTTCAAGCTCTTATGCTTGAAAAAAAAGTTAAAGCAGGCGCGGAATTTTTTCAGACCCAAACCGTTTTTGACGCTGCCCGATATAAAAATTTTTACGATAAAGTAAAACATACAAATGCCGTTATTTTGCCGGGAGTAACTTTAATAAAGTCGCCTAAATTTATGAGTTTTTTGCAAAGTTTGCCGGGAGTTTATATTCCGCAGGAAGTTCAAGATAGAATAAACGGAGCGGCAGATCCTCTTGCCGAAGGCATTAAAATATGCGCTCAAACTATAAAAGAATTAAGATCTTTTGCGCGCGGCGTTCATATCATGGCCATAGGTATGGAAGAATTTATACCCGAAATAATACGCGCTTCATGCGTTTTATAGCGTGCGCTTTAGAGTGTGTGAGATCTAATCAAAACGGCGCGCTTCATGCGCAGCAAAATTGACAATTACGGCTGCCGTCAAAAAAAAGGAGGCATAATGAACAAAAAGTATCTTGCCGAATTGTTTGGAACGCTGTTTCTGGTTTTGATGGGCTGCGGAAGCGCCGTTTTTGCCGGAAGCGCGGTTGGAAATCTCGGAGTATCTTTTGCTTTCGGGCTTACCGTTCTTATTATGGTCTATTCTATCGGTCCGGTCTCAGGCTGCCACATTAATCCGGCTGTTACTCTTGCGATGGTCGTAAGCAGAGGCATGGACAAAAAAGAAGCCGCTTTTTACATGATTTATCAGGTTGTAGGCGGGATAATCGGCGCGTTTATAGTTTATCTGATAGCTTCGAACTTTTTTTCGCTGTCGGTGTCTTCCGTTGGAGCAAACGCTTACTCTTATACGGGCGCGGCGATAATTGCAGAAATCATTTTTACCGCTCTTTTCATTTTTGTAATACTTGGTTCTACCGATTCTAAAGCCAATACGAAATTTGCCGGAATCTCGATAGGGCTTGCCTTAGTTTTAATACACATAGTCAGCATTCCTTTGACCGGAACTTCAGTAAATCCGGCAAGGAGCATAGGACCTGCTATTTTTAGCGGAACTAAAGCCTTGTCGCAGCTGTGGGTATTTATTGCCGCGCCTTTGACAGGGGCTTTGCTTGGTTCTTATCTCTGGAAAATCATAAGCCCTGCGGAAAAAAAATAAAAGCTGCGCTTATTTTGCAGACTTCGTCTGCAGGCTTCGCCTGTTTTATGGGATTTGCGACAAGGTCTGTTTACGGGAATCCATGTTTAATATTAATATAGCTTCTAACATTATTTCTTTTCAGACTTCGTCTGCAGACTTCATCTGCTTTATGGGATTTGCGACAAGGTCTGTTTTATGAAAGACAGACGAAGTCTGTTTTTATGCGGGTTGATAACAAAGCAAGCGCAGCAACAAAACAAGCGCAGCTTGTCATTCCCATGAAAATGGGAATCCATGTTTAATATTAATGTTTCTAACATTATTTTATTTATTTCAAAGACACAATGTAAAAAGAATTTTTTAGCAAACTTGGATTTCCACCCGATAAAAACATTCGGGTGCAGGCTGCTAAGGAAGAACAAATATTAAAAACGCGGGAATGACAAACTGAAAGACATTTTTAAACGACAGACTTCGTCTGACAGAATTTTTTAGTAAACTTGGATTCCCGCTTTCGCGAGACAGGCTTAGCCTGTTTTATGGAACAAAGGCTGCAGAATAAAGGCTGTGTCTGTTTTGTTTTTGTCTGTCATTGCCATGAAAATGGGAATAGCCGCCGCTGTCATCCTCGCGAAAGCGGGGATACATGTTTAATATTAATATAGTTTCTAACATTATTTCTTTTCAGACTGCGTCTGTTGTTATAAAACAGCCAAAGGCTGTCTGATAGAATTTTTTAGCAAACGTGGATCCCCACCCGATAGAAACATTCGGGCGCAGGTTGCTAAGGAAGAACAAATATTAAAAATGCGGGAATGACAAACGAATACAAATACAACAGGCGAAGCCTGTGGGGTATAAAAATTATATATGTCTATAAAAAAAATACTTATTTTAATTTTATGTTTTCTTTTTTTTATTAAAGAAGCGGCATTTGCTTCTGCCGGCGGGACCACTGTCTTTGAATTTTTAAAAATTCCTTCGACAGCTTCGCATGCCGCGCTTGCCGGCATGCCGGGTTTTAGTTCAGATTCGGCTTCTTCTTCGCCTGCGATGTTAGGTTTTGTGGAGTCTCCGTCTTTTGCGGCCACGTATGCGGCTTATTTTCAGGACGTTTCTTTTCAGGCGGCAAGTTTTGCTTTTCCTTATAAAAATCTGATATTTAATTTGTCATATTCCGGATTTAATTACGGAAATATCGACGGTTATTCTTCAGACCCTTCCGGCAATTACGTTTTTACGGGAACTTTTGGAGCGGACGATTCATCCTTTGGAATCGGAGTCGGCTATAATGTTACGCAATGGCTTTCAGTCGGAGCCGGTCTTAAATACGCGCGTCAAAACATAGACGCAAGTTCTATAAGCGGGTTTGCTTTAAACGCGTCGGCCGTTTATTTGCCGGATGCCAACTGGTATGCCGTCGGCGGCTTTGAAAACGTCGGTCCGAACGTCGAGGGATACTCTATGCCCGCAAGCGTTTATGCGGGCGGATATTCTTATTACGAGCAATACAATATTTTGTACGGCGGAGAAATTAAAGTTTATTCAGGCAACTTGGTATTTTTGAAAGTCGCCGGAGAATACGATTTCAAAGAAATTCTTTTTTTTCGGCTCGGCTATAATATTTCTCTTACAAATTCAAACGATACTTTGGGAGAATGGTATCAGAGAAATCTTACGGCGGGTTTTGGAATTTCATACGGTTTTTTTTCGCTTGATTACGCGTGGCTGCCGTTTGGCGATTTAGGATCTACAAGCATGGTAACGCTTCAAATAAGCTTTTAAGCGGCTAAAAAATTCTGTCAGGCGCAGCCTGCAGACGAAGTTTGTCTTTTAGTTTGTCATTCCCATAAAAACGGGAATCCATGTTTGCTAAAAAATTTTGTCAAACGAAGGCTGTCTTTTAGTTTGTCATTCCCGTGAAAACGGGAATCCAAGTTTGCTAAAAAATTTTGTCAGACGCAGTCTGTCTTTAAGTTTGTCATTCCCGTGAAAACGGGAATCCAAGTTTACTAAAAAATTCTTTTTACATCTTTCGGTTGTTTTATAAAAACAGACGCAGTCTGAAAAGAAATAATGTTAGAAGCTATATTAATATTAAACATGGATTCCCATTTTCATGGGAA
>JAISRM010000195.1 GCA_031273645.1 Endomicrobium sp. | reverse complement strand
TTTTCTGTAATTTTTTTTGTCTGCAATCGCGTTTGTAAATCTTACCATAGAAGCTACGGGGTTTGTTCCCTGTAAATTGGAATTGTCAAAACCTTCAATTACCGCCGGCATATGTTTTAGACCGAGTTCTTTTTTCAGTTCTTGTATGCTGTCGGCTCTTTGAACGGATTCGTTTATTTCTTCCTGAGTGATTTCCGAAATCATAACGCGTTCAGACATCGTTTCAAGAGCGTAAAGGCGGTCTCTTATCTGCGCGGCTTCTTCAAATTTCATATTAAAACTTAAGTTTTGCATTTCCTGACGCCAATTTTGAGCAAGTTTATTTAATTTTCCTTTGAGAAAGAGTTCTACGAATTTTGTTTTTTCTTTATAATCGCTCGACGATATTTTGCCCATGCACGGACCCGGACACATATCCGTATGAAAATACAAACAGGATTTTACTTTTTTAAAATCGGGCGGATTTGTCTGCGAAAATTCAAGCTTGCACGGTCTGATTTTAAATAATTTTATAAGCCAGCGTATAAGTTTTTTTATGTAATAAATTTGCGGATACGGACCGAAATACGCCGCTTTGTCGTTAAGTTTTTTACGCGTTAATGTAAGCCTTGGAAAATCTTCGTTTATTGAAAATTTAATATAAGGATAAGACTTGCCGTCTTTCCACATGGCGTTAAAATAAGGCTGAACTTTATTTATAAGCTGGCGTTCAAGAATTAAAGCTTCTCTTTCCGAAGCGCAGAGAATATAATCTATTTTGCGCATTGCCGTAATTATAGCGGCTGATTTAGATTCCGTATCGGCGTTAAAATACGACGAGAGCCTGTCGCGCAAAGATATCGCTTTGCCTATATAAATTATCGTGCCTATTGAATCGCGCATGATATAGACGCCCGGAAGTTTAGGAATATTTTCAAGATATTTATTCATAAGTTTTTTTGTTTAATTATCCGCGCAGGCTGCGTTTACTGCCATTCAAAAACTATTGTGTATTTGCCTTTTATCGCCGGAGCGCTTTCAAGCAAAGATCTGAACTGTTCTTCGGCAAATTTTCTTGCCTGCACGTAAAGCCCGCGGTTTTGGCGCGCTTTAATTTCCATTTCCTTTTTGTTTACTTTTTGAATATTATTGGCGTCCGTCAGCGTGTATTTGTTAAACAGGCTCGTTTTTTCGTCGTAGAGGCTGAAAGTTTCGGGATATATTTCATGCGACAAAATCACTATTTTTGGCATATGCAAAATTATATTATTATAGGTAATGTCTATTTTGATGTCGGCGCAGTTAAAGCCCATTTTTATATCTCCGTCTATCGTGTAAATGGCTTTTTTCTCGGTGAGAGGAATAGGTATTGAAAAGAGTTCGGCCGCCTGCGAATGCGTAATTACGGAAGTGTATTGATATATCAGGCTTGTATATTGCGCGGCCGGCAAAATTTCTTTGACTGAAGATTTAATATTTATGCTCTCTTCCTTGCTTACGGGCTTTACGCCCATTTTTACTCCTATAACAATACCCAATACAAGCGATAAAATTACGGCGATCGCAATCAAATAATATTTAAGCATTAAACAGCTCCTTTATTTTCTTTTTGCCAATTGCAGCAGATACTTTATTTCTTCCGACTTCAAAATTTTGGCCGTTATAAAAAACACTATCGTTGCGCAAAAAACCGATACGGGAACCGCTATAAATAAATTCTGCGATATTTTACACGCATAAAACGCCGTCAAACCCGTTAAAAGCGAAGCCGCAAAAGATTTTAACGACGATGAAAAAATTTTCGCGCATCCTATTTTCCCTATTTTTCTTCTTAAAATTGCTATTAATATCGCCACATTCAAATAAGACGCCGCAGACGTCGCAAGAGCTAATCCCCCCACGCCCATAGGGCGCATTAAAATCACGCACAGTATTACATGCAAGAGCATTGCCGCTACGGCGGCTTTTACCGGAGTTTTTGTATCTTGAAACGAATAAAAAGCGTTTGCAAAAATTTTTGCCATAGCGTAAGCCGGAAGACCCAGACAATAAAATAATAAAGCGTCGTTTGTTAAAACGGATGCGGCGTAATCAAATTTTCCGCGTTCAAATAAAAGCCTTACGCACGGCAGTCCTATCGCTATTAAGCCTGCCGCCGCCGGCAGCAGCGCAAATATGCTAAAGCGCGCCGAATAGTTAAGGGAATCTTTAAAAGTTCTCATATCCCCGACAGCGTAGGCTTTAGAAAACGCCGGCAAAGACACCGTAGCCAGAGCAAGCCCAAAAATAGCCAAAGGCAGCTGCATGAGCCTGTTTGAATAATAGAGAGCCGTAATTGAACCGCTTGCCAAAAAAGAGCCGCATATCGTGTCTACAAAAGAATTGATCTGGTCAACGGAAAGGCCGATAACCGAAGGGATCATTAAAAAAGCAATGCGTTTAATTCCCGGGTGTTTATAAAAAGGCAGTATTTCTTCACGACCGGCGTCTGTTTTTTCTACAGTTTTAAATGATAATTTTAAAGACCAGCCTAAAGATTTGAGTTTGGGATATTGAATAAAAAAATGCAGCGCGCCGCCGGCAATAACGCTTAGCGCCAATCCTTTTATCTGATTTGTAGAAATAAGCGCGGGGGCTATTGCAAGTATATAAAAAATTTCAGACATTGAAAGAGCAGACGGGGCAAATGCGGGCAGAAAAAACGAATGAAGCGTATTTAATACGGCAAGAAGAAAAGCGGCAATACAGATAAAGCATATAAAAGGAAACATCAATCTTGTAAGCTCTATGGTAAGGCTCATTTTCTCCGGATCGTCGGTAAATCCCCAAGCTATAATTTTTACCAGAAACGGAGCAAAAAGCATTCCCAAAATTGATATTATCAGAAGCGCCGCTAAAAGCGCGGTAAACACCGCGTTTAAAAATTTTTGCGTTTCGCTTTTTTCTTTGGCGTGCAGATAGCGGCTGAATACCGGCACAAAAGCCGCGGAAAAAGAACCTTCTCCCAAAAGACGTCTGAAAAGATTTGGTATTCTAAATGCGGCGTAAAAAGCGTCGGCAAACATTCCCGCGCCGAAGAGATTGGCCACAAGCATATCGCGTATATATCCGAGAATCCGCGATAATACGGTCCCGAAAGCAGTTTTTCCGGCATTTTTAGTTAAAGTTTTACGTTCCATATAATATTTTAATAATTTTATCAAATTTTAATAACATTTTATAAAAAAAACGATACCGCCTCGTTTTGCGGTATCGTTTTTATTTTGTTTTTATACGATTTGCCTAAAAACGCCAGCCTAATGTTATATTAACATGGTGTTGTATTGCGTCAAATTCATGTTTTGCAATCGTAATATCGGTATTATCTATTCTTATTGTCCGCTCGTCAAAAGAAATGCCGGGATTTGCAAGCAGGCGGTAGCCGAAATCTGCAAACCAGCGATTATGGAAATTCCATATAAAACCTAAATTTACGCCGCCGGCAACAGTTGTTTGAGTTTCAGAATGAGTGTCGGGAATACCTCTTATTTTTTCTCCGTCAAATTCCGTTGGGTCATAAGATTCTTCTCCGGTTATAGAGAGAACTCCGGCTGAGGCGCCTATGCGCAATTGAGTTTTGTCTGATTCTGAGAGTGAAAATAAATAATTCCATGAAAGCAAAAAGTCATAGGTCGTATAAATGTAATTTATTTTGCCGTCGTGATAAGTATCCTGATGATAGGGATGATAATAAGTTACCGTATAAGAATATCCGCCTATTTTGCCCGCGCTGTAACCGCCGGCGTTAAGTTCTGCCGAAAGATAGCTTTTTGCAGAAGTATAATATCCGAAAGCCCCTCTTCCTCCTAAAAATGTTTCGCCTAAATAAGATCCGGCAAGCCCTACGGCTATAAACATATTTTTCGGTTTTTCTTCCTGAATATCAAAATCCTGCGCATTAACATAAACCGTAACAAAAAACAGCAACAACAAAACAACCGCAACTTTTCTCATACTTTCCTCCTTTCCGCACATTATATTAAAAAAGCCGTTGATTATCTATTCGCGAGAGGTTTTTTGCCATAGAATTAAATCCCTTAGATAGAAATGTTTTTGATTTTGAAAATTTAATTTTTAGTTAATATATACAACTGTTCCAATATATGTTTTTTAGTTCCACTTCTGCCATTACTATTACTTTTAAATCTTAAATATTCAAATTCATGCATTGAAAATCTCATTTTTTTCTTT
>JAISRM010000185.1 GCA_031273645.1 Endomicrobium sp. | reverse complement strand
ATCGTAAGCCCGCCGCTTTCCTCTCCGCCTATAATAAAATCTTTGGGATTTTTTACCATTATGTCGCCGATATACTTAAATCCGACGGGCGTTTCCATAACTTGCGCGCCTATTTTTTCTGCAAGCCTGTCGAGCATATGGCTTGTCATTACGCTTCTTGCGGCAATGCCTTTCCAGCCTCTCGTTTTATTTAAATGATAAAGCAAAACCGGAATTACCTGATTAGGAGTTATGAACGTTCCGTTTGAATCTATAATGCCGAATCTGTCGGCGTCGCCGTCGGTGGCGATCCCGAGTTTATAAGATTCTTTTTTTACAAGGGCAAAAAGTTCGCCCAGATTGCTTTCATTGGGTTCGGGCGCGCCGCCGCCAAACATCGTGTCTCTGTTTTTATTTATCGTCTTATTTTTGATTCCCGCTCCGTCAAGCAGCGCGTCAAGGTATCCGTCTGCGGTGCCGTGCAGAACGTCGGCGGCTATTTTTATATTGGCTTTTTTTAACGCTTTAAAATTCACAAGCTGTTTTATTCTTTTTATATACGAGGCGCGCGGATCGTAAAGCTCGATGAGCTTATCTTTAAGCGCGTCTTCAAAACGCGCGCTCTTTACGTTTTTAATCTGTATCGCCGCGCAATAACGCTCTATTTTCTGCGTCGTCTCCGGAAGAGCCGGACCTCCCCATGAAGGAGAATATTTTATCCCGTTGTATTTATAGGGATTATGGCTTGCGGTAAAATTTATTCCGCCGGCAAGCTTTGAATTTATAATTTCGTAAGACACCACCGGAGTAGGAGCGTTCCTTTTGCAAAGCAAAGCCTTTATGGAGTTTCCCGCCAAAACTTCAGCGGCGGCTTTAGCAAAATCTTCCGACATAAATCTCGTATCGTATCCTATTATGACCGAAGCTTTTTTATATTCTTCATTTATAAGTTTTGCTATGGCCTGCGTAACGATCCTTACGTTATCGTAAGTGAAATCTTGCGCGATAATGCCTCTCCAGCCCGACGTTCCAAACTTGATCATAAAATTTCTCCGTTTAAATAAAAATAAAAAGCGCCGGCGTTTCGGCTTTTCCGGAACTCGTTTATGCGACAATATTTTTGCCTGTTAATTTTTAAGCGGCCGCTATTCCTGCCATTGTCTTATTTTGTCAGTGTACATTTCCAAAAATCCCGCAGCCGTAGATTTATCTTTGGCTTCCGCCCATATGTGAAATAACGCTTCGTCGGGATCGGGAACTAAAAGGACCCAGCCGTTGTGAAAATATATTTTAACTCCGTCGATAAGTTCTGATTTTTTGTCTTTAGCCTCTTCTATGGCTTTACGCATAGCCTGCCCTTTTTTATCCCACGAACACGGCACCGCTTTATGCAAAACTTCAAACGACGGAATTTCCCTGCTTATTCTGCTTAAAGACAGATTTTCTTCCGACATCATTTCTATTACTTTGCCTATGGCGTACATTGCGTCAAAAGCTTTCTGAAATTCCGGAAAAATAAATCCCCCAAGATTATCGCCGACAAACAAAACGTCTTTATCGTTTGCGGCAGACATTACGTTTCTTGGGCTTGTCGCCGTTCTTTTTACCTTAACGCCGAATTTTGCCGCAAGCTCGTCTATTACCGACGAAGCGTTTACCGGAACGGCTATCGCGGCGTTTTTATCTCCGTATGTTTTCATTACAAGATAAGCCACTATAAGCATGGCAAGATCGTCGGGGACAATTTTGCCTTTTTCATCGACAAGAAACAGCTTTTCTGCGCCCGTGTCGATAAGAAAGCCGGCGTCGCTTTTAAGAGTCGTTACTATGTCGGAAAGCTGCCCTAGAGAATTTGCAAACTCTTCCTGAGATTTTGTTATTTTAGAGGAGTTGACAAAAGCGTTTAACGCCACGACGTCGATGTCAAGTTCGCCCAAAATAGCGGGAAATATCATCGAAGCCGAAGAGTAGGCGTAGTCTATGACTATTTTTTGTTTTGAATTTTTTATTTTGCCTTTTTTTATGGTGTTAAGATAGCCGCTTTTATAATATTCGACGGCTCTTGGCGGAACCGTAATTTCCCCCACGTCGTTCATATTGGCTCTTTTAAAATCTTCTCTGAAAAAAAGCTGTTCTATGGCTTTTTCCTGATTGATCGATATGTCGCCGCCTTCGGCGTTGAAAAATTTAATATCCACAAGACGCGGATCATATGGAGACTGCCTGACGTGTATTGCGCCGGCTTCTCCTTCGTTTCCAAGCTCGTATCTTACGACGGGAATAGGCGAGCTTCTTAAATCGCCGACTTTTACTCCCGCAGACAAAAGCCCCGAAATAATGCCGCGCTTTATCATTCTCGTCGCCCTGTGATCGTCTCTTGAAGTAAGTATGTAAGCTCCGGTTCCGGCAAACGCGCCGTAAGCCGAACCTATTTTTGCCGCAAATTCCGGAGTTATTTCAATGTTTCCCAAACCCGTTATTCCGTAAGCGTTAAACAAAGCTTTGTTCCATTTTTCGCCCCATACGAGACTGCTTGACAAAATGGCGCCCGATTCCACTATTTTATGCGGCCATATTCTAAGATTTGTTCTGATAATGGCGTCGGAACCTATTCTGCAGCCGTCGGCTATAATCGTGCCTACCTGAACGGCCGTCCTGTCGCCTATTTTAGTTGATTCGCCGATCACGTCTTCTTTAAGCCTTGCTTCCGTTCCTATTGAAACGTTATCCCACAAAATGCTTCCTAAAACGTCGGCGCCGGCGGCAATGCGGACATTAGAGCCTATCACCGAACGCGACAGGCGCGCATTGTTTTCAACGACTACGTTATCTCCAAGTATCACCTGCCCGTCAACTTCAACTTTGTCTCCTATAACGACGTTTTTGCCAGCTATAATTTCCTTTCCGCCGACGTTTAAAGGTTTGCCGTCAAGCTCTATTTTCACTTTCCCGTCGAGAATATCATAATGGGCGATTCTGTACTCGTCGTGATTGCCTATGTCTTTCCAGTAGCCTTCGGCTATATATCCGTACAAACCTTTGTTTTCCTTAAGCAGCAGAGGATACAAATCTTTTGAAAAATCAAACGATCTGTCCGGCGGGATATAGTTGAAAACCTCAGGCTCAAGAATGTAAATGCCGGTGTTTATAGTATCGGAAAAAACTTCTCCCCATGACGGTTTTTCCAAAAATCTTTCCACTTTGCCGTCTTTATCCGTAATGACTACGCCAAACTGCAAAGGATTATTGACTCTCGTTAACACCATTGTGGCGGCGGCTTTTTTTTGTTTATGGTACTGCACGGCCTTTGACAAATCGAAATCCGTCAGCACGTCTCCGGATATCACTATAAAAGTGTCGTTTATATTGCTTTGCGCGTATTTTACGCTTCCGGCGGTGCCGAGGTCTGATTCGGGACGCAGATATTTAACTTTTACGCCAAAGTCGCGGCCGTCTCCGAAATAGTCGGTTATTATTTCCGGCTGATAGTATAAAAGCATTGTCAAATCCGTGAAATTATACTGTTTAAGCAAATTGATAATATGGCACAACATGGGTTTATTTGCCATGGGAGCCATAGGTTTTGGTACGCTGCAAGTAATTGGTCTGAGCCTTGTTCCGAAACCGCCTGCCATAATAACTGCCTGCATAGCACACCTCTCGTAAAAAATTGTTTCAAATATGAATGAATTTTATCAAAAATCTTTCTTAAAATCAAAGAAAAAACGCATATCAGCCGCGCTTATGCGTAAAAAGTTTACAAATAAAAACCGTAAACACGGCAAACTTTTTCCAAAAACCTCGAGTTAATTTTTGACGCCCGCAGAAATTTAAAGTATAATCATACGCGTTATGAAAGAAAATAAAAAAAATAAGCGTTTTTTTACGGCATTGTTTGCGGTTTTGCTCGTTTTTCTTCCTCTTTGCGTAATAATTCCGACGACAATAGCAAAAAGAACTATTGAAAATCTTCCTCAGATAAGCCAGCTTGAAGATTATACGCCAAATCTCAGCACAAAAATATACGACAAAGACAATAATCTTATAGCCGAACTTTTTACCGAAAGAAGAATGCTCGTTCCCATAAACGAAATACCCGTAAATCTGCAAAACGCTTTTATCGCCATAGAAGACAATGATTTTTTTCATCACTGGGGAATTTCGACAAAAGGCGTTCTCAGGGCTTTTTCAAGAATATTTTTAAGAATGAAAGTCGCCGAAGGCGGCTCTACAATTACGCAGCAGCTTGCAAAAACGATATTTCTGACTCCGGAAAAAACTTTAAAAAGAAAAATAAAAGAAGCTCTTCTTACCATACAGCTTGAAAAAAATTATTCAAAAGACGAAATACTGCAGTTTTACATCAACCAAATTTATTTCGGAAGCGGCGCTTACGGCGCGCAGTCTGCCGCGCAGGTTTATTTCGGCAAAAACATCGAAGATTTAAACCTCGCAGAATGCGCCACTCTTGCCGCAATTCCAAAATCTCCCAATTATTACAATCCTTTTAAAAATGAAAAAGCTTCTCTTACGAGAAGAAATCTCGTTTTGGCAAAAATGAGGGATTTGGGATACATAACTCCCGAAGAAGAAGTTCAGGCGGCAAAAATCGCTCTTCCTTTAAAAGAAGACAGAGTAAGCCAAAAAGACGCAGGTCATTATTTCGTAGAATTTTTAAGAATAATGCTTGAGCCCAAATACGGCACAAAAACGCTTTTTAAATCAGGCATGTCGATTTACACGACGCTTGACATGCAGGCGCAGACCGCAGCCGAAGAAGTTCTTGAGGCGCACCTTGCGAAATTTGACGAAAAGCGCGCTCATTTTTTTGAAAAAGAAGGAAATGAGCCGGTAAAAGTACAAGGAGCGCTTTTAGCCATAGATATAAAGACCGGCGCCATAAGAGCAATGGTCGGAGGAAGAGATTTTAAAGAAACGCAGTTTAACCGCGCCACGCAGGCAAGAAGACAGCCCGGATCTTCGTTTAAACCTTTCGTATATCTTGCCGCAATTGAAGCGGGGCTTACCGCGGCGACTCTTCTTCACGACGAACCTATGGTTTTTACATACGACGGAACAAACTGGAATATGCTTTCAAACGATATAACCGAACTTGAAAATATAGCCGAAACCGTCAGCGAAGCAGATTTAATTGACACTTCAAAAATCTGGACTCCGTCAAATTACGGGAAAAAATACAGAGGGCCGGTAACATTGAGAACTGCTCTTGCGCTTTCAATAAATACTTGCGCAATTGAAACTATAATGCAAATTACGCCCAGAAGCGTTATACGCGCGGCAAGAAAATTAGGTCTTACGACGCCGTTGTCAAACACATTGTCTTTAGCGTTAGGCTCAAGCGACGTTATTTTGCAGGAGATGGTGGCGGCTTACGCGGCTTTTGGTTCCGGCGGCGTTAAAACGACTCCGTACGTTATAAATAAAATTACCGATAAAGACGGAAAAATTTTAGAGCAAAACGTTCCGCGCCAGCAGGAAGTTTTATCAGCCCAAACCTGTTATATTATGACAAATATGTTAAAGTCGGTGGTAGAAAGAGGCAGCGGCTGGTATGCAAAATATCTGGGAAGACCGTGCGCCGGAAAAACCGGAACGACAAACGATTACGGCGACGCGTGGTTTATAGGATACACTCCGCAAATTGCAGCCGGCGTCTGGGTGGGGTATGACGATCGTTCCATATCGATGGGAGAAAAGTCAACCGGAGGAGCAATAGCATGTCCGATATGGACTGATTTTATGAAAAAAGCTCTTGCCGGAAAACCAGTAGTTGATTTCTCTCAGCCCGACAACATAGAATGGGCTTTAATAGATCCTCAGACCGGACTTTTGGGCTTAAGCAAAACGCCCGGAGTTTTTCTTGAAGCTTTTATAAAAGGAACCTCGCCGTCGCTTTATTACGATCAGCCTATCCCCGACAATCAAAGACAAGACCTCTCAATAGAAGAAGAAGGGTTCTAACTTTTTTTTATCGCTATTTTTCTTTAAAATAATCAAACAACTGCTTAAAGTTTAATCCGCCCTTAGTTTTTGACGAAAACCGGTTATAAAGCCCTTGTTTTGATTTTATAAGCGTGTCGGATTTTATTCCGTACTCTAAAGCCATAGACGCTTCAATATATGCGCAAAGTTTGTCGCATATTTCGTTAAGAGTTCCGTCGACGGCGTTGTACTGTTCGTAATTGTACTCCTGCGCGTCGGCGACTTTTTTAATTTCCCCGTTTTCAATTATTTTATCGCAAAATTCGTCCCGGGTAAAATACGTTATCTCATTATGCCAGCTTTCAGGGATGAGAGGCAGAATGCGTTCGCGGATCTGTTTTTCTTCAAACTGTTTTATTATATCTTCAAGACCGGATATTGAAGATTTGACCGGACTTACAATATCTTTAGTAAGAATTTCCGGCAAATCGTGAAACAGCGCGGAGTAAAAATTATTATATACCCTTGCTTTGCACGCTCCCATTTCGTTTGAAAAAAGATAAGAAAATATCGCCACCGTAAGCATATGTCCTAAAACTGTGGTCTTGGGTATTCTAAAAGCCTGCGCCCATCTCTGCTGAAAGCGCAGCTGCCCGCAAAGGTCAAGAAATCCGTAATATTTTTTATTAATAATTAATTTTCTTATACCTGACAAATCGTCGTAAGTGGCTATAGTTTCGTCTATTTCGCGCTTTGTCTGCTCTATGCCGTAAAGCATTTCGTTCCACGGATAAATAATGCTGAACTCCCATTTTGTAGAAAGACAATGCGATGCGTTTAGAATTCTTTTCTCGTGCTTTGCGTATTGCGGATTAGAAAAATATTCGTTAAATCTTTCGTATATTCCTCCGCCTAAGGCTCCTATTTCGTCTTTTAAATTTTCAATCACCCATTTGTTAAGCTCTTTTGCTTTTTTAGACATAAGTTCATGAAAAACTTCGGGCTTTAAATCCGTAAGCATAACGCGCTGAAAAAACTCAAAAATTCCGCCCTCAATAAGTTTCATGCGGTCAATAGGTTTTCCGTCTTCTTCTTCAAACTTGGCGACTATATAAGCGATAATTATTTTATGCGCCTGTTTGTCGAGTTCAAAAAAATCAAAAGGGCGTATATGATCGTTCCACCTTAAAATATTTGCCGCCGAAAAAATTCTTAAAATCAGTTCTTTTGTTATCATTGTCTCCCTCTTATCTTATATGTCTTCCGTTGACGTCTATTCTTACTTGCGGCCGGCCGCCGCCAAATATTAAACTCAATATTATGCTGACGACGCTAAAAAGCAGCGCTCCCCAAAAAGCGCTCATAAAATCTTTTATGTAAAAATTCTTTATAATCCCTGAAGCCAAAGACATCAAAAGAGCGTTGATCACAAGGGTAAAAAGCCCCAATGTCAATATGTTTATAGGTAAAGTGCATATTATAAGAATAGGTTTTATTACAGCGTTTAAAACGGCTATCACAATAGCCGCGGCCGCAAGCGTTGAGAATTTATCAATCTCCATGCCCGGTATAATGTTGACAACTATAAATAAAGCCAATCCGTTTAAAATGCATTTTATGAGAAAATGTTTCATCGTTTTGCGTTTCCTCCAAGTTTTGTCCAGTTAAAATAAACGAAAATTCTTCCGAAATTTTTATTGTCAACGTCAAAACGGGAATACCTTGACCTCGTGTCTTTCCGGTTTAAAAATCTTATAACTTTTTCTTTTAACTGCCCTGAACCTTTGCCTGGTATTATTTCCACATAATCAAGTTTTTTAGACCAAGCGCCGTCTATAAGATTATTTAATTCGCAGTCAATTTGCGCGCCTTTGTTAAAAATCGGATGCAAATCTAACTTTTGAAAAGACATTTATTGTTTTTCCTTACCGGCTTGGCCGATTTTATTGTTTATGCGCGTTCATACATTTCTTTCTTTGAGAAACATTATACAAAGCGGCGGCTTGGCCGGTTTTATTGTTTATGCGCGTTCATGCATTTCTGTCTTTGAGAAACATTATACAAAGCGGCGGCTTTAAAAGTCCAGATATTTTGTCATCAGCAAAGTTAAAGCAAAATATAAAATTGACGAAAAGAAAAATATAGCCGCAAAATTGGGTTTAAGCGCTTTTGTTTTAAATAAAAATAAAAACAACAGAGTATAAAAAATACCGAAAACTATAGCCCATACTAAAGTTTGCATTATCATGTTCTTCTCCTTACGGCCGTTTTTTCGCCTGCCGTTAAATTTTATCAAATTCAGACGCGATATTCATTGACATTTAACGCAACTAATATGTAAAGTATTAAAACTTTATGAAAAAAATCACAATTTTAGCAATTATTTTATCTCTTTTGCCCATTGCGTCTTTTGCGCAAGACGCAGGCGTTTACGACGGAAAAACCGTAAGAGCCGTAAATGTTAAAACGTTGAGAGTAAAACCCTCCGTCGTAAAGAAGAAATTTCCGATATCGCAGGGAGATACCTTTACCGGCGAAAATTACGATCTTGCAAAACAAGCTCTTCACGATATGAGAATATTTAAAACGATAGATTTTGCCATAACGGAAAACGAAGACGCAAGCATAGACATAAACATCGACGCAAAAGACGGGTTTTACGTTTTCCCGCTGATAATGGGAACGGGCGGCTCTAAAAGCACTTTCGCAGCCGCTCTTATGGAAGCAAATCTTTTCAAACTCGGCGAAGCCGTATTTTTATTTGGCGCTTTTAACTCCGACGGTTACGCCGCCACCGGAGCTTTCGGCTTAAAAAATTCTTTTTTTTCATTAGGCTTTGGCGGTTTTGAATATAAAGAAAAAGTTTTTAAAAACGGTTCTTTCAACAGCTCGGGGCTTTTTTCCTCATCTTCTGATAACCTTGAGAATTTTGGCAAACCCGTAAAAGAGTACGGCGTTGACGCGAAATCCATAAAAATGTCATGGTCAAAATCTCTCTCTGAACGCACGTCGGTATCTGCCGGAGCAGACATCGCCCAAGTAAAATATACCGGACAAAATATCCCGCAGGACAGCGGCAGCCACAACAAAATCAGCGTCTCGATAAGGCATTCAAAAAATTTCAGCGCCTCAGGCTCAGGCATTGCTATGGGAGCGTTATTGGGAATAGGTTTGTCAGACATTAAAGACCGTCTTGCAGATTTGCCGAAAACAAAATACGGATACGCAGGCTCTATTTCATATGAAAACGGCGGAACGTATTTAGGCGCGGATTATTCCATTTCAAAATTATCGCTAAAAGTTTCGGCGGCTGCGGAACTAAAAAAAAGACATGTTCTAAACTTTGGCATTTCGGCGGCAAAAGCCTTTGAAACGCCTTACTTTGACACAATACGCTCGGTTGAAATGCTAAGTTCCAAAGGAATATATTCAAGAGATTTCAGAGGAGAAGAGGCCGCAGGCGCAAACGTTTCTTTTACCTATTATTTAATTAAAAACAAAACCGGTCTTTTAACCGTAATGCCTTTTGCCGAAACGGCGGTAGTTCGCGGCGGCTCAAGCGTAAAAAACCACAGCGGAGTCGGCGCAACTGTTTCTTACAGATTATGGCGCATACCGTTTCCGATAGGATTAAATTACACCCATAATGTATCCGACGGAAGTTACTCGGTTTCATTTCTTTTCGGCGGCTAAATCCAATTCTTTAAGACGAGCTTCGTATTCTCCCGCTTTGCCTAAATTCCCCGACTTAGAATAACAGAAAATAAGCATTTCGTAATAATCTTTATCATGCGCAAAAAGATGAGAATATTTTTCATAAATTTGTCCGGCTTTTTCGTATTTTCCAAGATGTATGTTTACGCTTGCAAGATTTATCGCCAGCCCCTGCCAGCTTTGTCCGGTCATTTCAATTTCTTCAAATTTAACGGCCGCCTTTTCATAATCGCCGCGTCTTACAAAAGCTTCGCCTAAAGCAAACAATGAAGCTGCCGAAGGAGTTTGCGCAACGGCATTTCCAAAAAATGACACGTCGTCGTAAAAGACGCCCATGCGCGCATTTGTTCTAAGAGCCGACATCGTTATAAAAATAAATGCCGCCGCAGTTAAAACCGCTTTTTGCTTAGAAGTTCTTGCAAAACTTAATACGATGTAAAAAACGCTTATAATCAAAAAGGCAAACGGCATATACATCCTGTTTCCCTGAAAATGCACTCTGTTTATTAAAAAATTAGGAAGCAGAAAAACTAACGCCAAGCCCAAGAAAAACAAGGCTTCTTTTTTGTTTTTTGAAAACCGCCCGGCAATTGCCGTAATGACGATAGCAAGATAGCCTGCAATTAAAACCGGCGTCTTTATTATATAAGGGAAAATTTCATCGCGCGACAGCATAAAAGCGTTTGAAAAGAAATCGGCAATCATATACAGGTTGTCTTTAAGTACAAAAGGCGTAAAAAGGTATTTAAAAACACTGCCGCCTATTCCCGTGTTTTTGCGCAAAAAGAAAAAAATCGCCGTTATGCAAACCCAGATTATAAGCGCTTTAAAATCAAATTTGTATTTTTTCAGGCAGCCAAAAACCATGCATGCAGCAGGTATAATAACAGCTGTCTCTTTACTTAAAAAAGCAAGAAAGAAAAAAACAAAATGCAAAAGAAAGAGCGCAGTTTTTTTATATCCTGAATTTTCATTGCAGGCAATAAAACAAATAAACGACAGAAATGTAAAAAGAAACAGCAGTAAATCATTTCTTCCCGCAAGCCAGGCAACTGAATACGCGGAAAATGAGCTTACGGAAAAAATTAAAGCTATAAGAAAAGATTCAAATGCGCCGAAACAATATTTCAAACAAAATATAAACAACAGCAAAACGCACGCTATGTGCAGCATAACGTTTGTAAGATGACTTATATGCATTGAAGTTCTGCCGTTTCCAAGCATGTTGTCCAAGAAGAAAGAAAAGGGCAGAATCGGCCTGTAATACGCATGCTTTGAATTAAGAAAAACGGCATTTGTAAAAATTGTTTTTATTATGCCTTTTGAATTATAAGCTTCTTCAAGTTCGTACGTTAAACGCCTGTCGTCGTAAGAAATAGTTTGATAATCCAAAGTTCTGACAAAAAATGCAAAGTTTAAAGCCGCAAGGACAAAAGAAAAAAGCAAGCATGCAAGAAAGCTTTTACTTACGGTATGATCTAATATTTTCATAATGTTTATTCCCGCGCAAATAGAATTTCTGATTTTTTATAATAGAATAACCTGTCATGTTTTGTCAATCAAAAGTT
>JAISRM010000094.1 GCA_031273645.1 Endomicrobium sp. | reverse complement strand
TTACGAGCAGGTAATACCAAAAAAGACGGAATCTCAGGTTAAATTAAACGTAAAAGACACTTTGACGGCGGTAAAACAAATGGCTTTGCTTACCGGCGACAAACTTTCGTCAGACAGATTTTCGGCGGTAAAATTTTATTTTGCTCCGGGACTTTTAAGAGTATCGGCTTCGACGGCAGGTTTGGGTTCGGGAGAAGTAGAACTTGAAACCGAATACAAAGGAAGCCCTGCGGAAATAAATTTCAATCCGAGCTTTATAAAAGAAATTCTTCAAAATATAGAAGAAGATTTTACTTCTTTTGAATTTACTAACGCTTTAAACCCCGCGACTTTAGCTCCGGAAAAAGATAAAACGTATTTATGCGTCGTCATGCCGATGAGGGTTTAGCGCAAGAACAGCGGAGCAAAGGCAAAGTTGTCGCTATAGCGCTTGCGCTTTGTCAATACTAAGCTTGCGTGGAGACAATATGGCATTTCTAACCTTTGAAGAAAAAAAGAAATCATACAAAACGCAGCGTAAATCTAATCTTATGCCCGTCAACGCCGTAATGGAAACCATAAAAAAACAAATAGGCCTTGACGAAGACTTTTTTACCGTAATAAAAGTTTGGGACAAAGAAATAGGCGCGCAAAACATGGAACTTTGCGGATTTAAAAACGGCATTATCTATGCGCAAACAACTTTTAGCGCTTCAATTAACGACATGCTGCTGCGCAAAAAAGAAATAATAAATAAATTAAATCAGTATCTTGGCGGCAAAAAAATCAAAAACATAAAAGTTGAAATAAAAAAATAGCCGCAGGCTGTTTTATGGAAATGCCGGCGAGAGTTTCTATGTTTATTTTTTGTCATTGCCGCGTTTTTAATATTTGTTCTTCCTTAGCAGCCTGCGCCCGAGTGTTTTTATCGGGTGGGAACCAAGTTTGCTAAAAAATTCTGTCAGACAGCCTTCGGCTGTTTTATGGAATACAGACATCGCCCGGTTTGTCATTCCCATTTTCATGGGAATGACAGACACAAACAAAACAGACGAAGTCTGCAAGTTTGCTAAAAAATTCTGTCAGACAGCCTTTGGCTGTTTTATAAAAACAGACGCAGTCTGTCGTTTAAAAATGTCTTTCAGTTTGTCATTCCCGCGAAAGCGGGAATCCATGTTTACTAAAAAATTCTTTTTACATTTTGCCTTTAAAAGAAATAATGTGAGAGACTATATTAATATTAAAAGTGGATCCCCGCTTTCGCGAGGATGACAGCGGTGGCTATTCCCATTTTCATGGGAATGACAGACCTTGAGAAACAATTGACAAAACAGACGCAGTCTGTCGTCTAACAATGTCTTTCAGTTTGTCATTCCCGCGAAAGCGGGAATCCAAGTTTACTAAAAAATTCTTTTTACATTTTGCCTTTAAAAGAAATAATGTGAAAGACTATATTAATATTAAAAATGGATCCCCGCTTTCGCGAGGATGACAGCGGTGGCTATTCCCATTTTCATGGGAATGACAGACACAAACAAAACAGACGCAGTCTGCAAGTTTGCTAAAAAATTCTGTCAGACGAAGTCTGTTTACACCCGATAGAGACATTCGGGCGCAGGCTGCTTAGGAAGAAAAGATCATTAAGTTTTTAAAAAAACAAAGTTTGAAAATAAATAGAGAGAGGACGCAGTCCGTCGGGATTCGTCCGCCTAAGGGAGAAAAAATGGCAGAAGAAATTAAGAAAGATCAGGAATACGGAGCGGGAAATATTCAAATTTTAGAAGGGCTTGAAGCGGTTAGAAAAAGACCCGCCATGTATATAGGTTCCACGTCGGCGCAGGGGCTTCATCATTTGGTTTACGAAGTAGTCGATAATTCTATAGACGAAGTTTTAGCGGGCTATTGCACAAATATAGACGTTACCATTCATCCGGATAATTCTATAACCGTTCTTGACGACGGGCGCGGCATTCCGGTAGGTCCGCACCCCGACCCTAAATATAAAGGCATAGACGCGCTTGAAATAGTTATGACAAAACTTCATGCCGGCGGCAAATTTGATAAAAATTCTTATAAAGTTTCCGGCGGTCTGCACGGCGTAGGCGTGTCTTGCGTAAACGCTTTAAGCGATCTTTTAGAAGTTGAAGTTTACCGCGACGGCAAAACCTACAAACAAACTTATTCAAAAGGCAAACCTGTAAGCAAAGTTGAAGTTATAGGCAAATCGGACGAGCGGGGAACAAAAGTTCATTTTCATCCCGATCCGGAAATTTTTACCGAAATGGTTTATTCTTTTGACATACTGACAAAACGCTTAAGAGAACTTGCATTTTTAAACGCGGGAACTCATATAAGAATCGCCGACGAGCGCGAAGATAAAGAGCATATATTTGCTTATGACGGCGGCATTAAAACTTTTGTCGAATATTTAAACGCCAATAAAAACGTTATCAACAAAGAGCCTATTTATTTTTCAAAAGAAAAAGACAATGTCTCCGTTGAAGTAGCCATGCAGTATAACGATTCTTACAACGAGCAGATCTTTACTTTTGTAAACAATATCAACACCGTCGAAGGCGGAACGCATTTGTCGGGGTTTCGTTCGGCGCTGACGCGCGTAGTCAACGAATATATTAAGAAAAACGAAGTTTCAAAAACCAAAGATTTGAAACTTTCCGGCGAAGACATACGCGAAGGTTTAACGGCGGTGCTTTCGACGAAAGTGCCTAACCCGCAGTTTGAAGGGCAGACAAAAACAAAGCTTGGAAACGGAGAAGTGGAAGGCATAACGCAGTCTGTAGTGGGCGAAGCGCTGACTATTTTCCTTGAAGAAAACCCTTCCCTTGCAAAGCAGATTTTAGAAAAAGCCATTAACGCCGCGGAAGCCAGAGAAGCCGCCAGAAAAGCGCGTGAAATGACGCGCCGCAAAGGCGCGCTTGATTCTGCGGCTCTTCCGGGAAAACTTGCCGACTGTTCGGAAAGAGATCCGCAAAAAACCGAACTTTTTATCGTCGAAGGAGATTCGGCGGGAGGCTCTGCAAAACAAGGGCGCGACAGAACTTTTCAGGCGATACTTCCCTTAAGAGGAAAAATTTTAAACGTTGAAAGAGCAAGGCTTGCCAAAATGCTTGCAAACAACGAAATCCGCACGCTGATAACGGCTATCGGCGCCGGCATAGGAAAAGACGATCAAGACTTTAACATAGAAAAAGCGCGTTATCATAAAATAATAATTATGACCGACGCCGACGTTGACGGCGCCCATATCCGCACGCTTCTTTTAACTTTTTTTTACCGCCACATGCCCCAGCTTATAGATAAGGGCTATATTTATATCGCGCAGCCCCCGCTCTATAAAGTAAAAAAGAATAAAAAAGAAATGTATCTCGACAGCGAAGAAGAACTTGATAAGTTTTTGTTTAATCAGGCCATAGACGGACTTGAGCTTGTTCTTGTAAAAGACGGACAGTCGTTAAAATCTCTTGATGATAAAAATTTGCGCCGCATAGTTTCCAATATCAGCGAGCTTGACGGGCTTTTAAAGAAAATCACGAAAAAGGGCGTCAGCTGGAAAGAATATCTTAACTTGAGAAGCAAAAAAGACGATCATGGCGGCAAGCTGCCTATTTACAGAGTTGTTCAAGACGGCATTGCAAAATATATTTATTCCGATAAAGAATGGAAAGAATTTAAAGACGCGCTGATAGAAAAACAAAAAGAAGCCGCCGTGCAGACCGCTTCCGAAAAGGGAGAGCTATCTTCGGTGATGGCTGAAACCGCAGGCTTAGAAGAAATAGTTCCCGAATACAAAGATTTATGGGAACTTCCAAGAATAGACAAACTTTCAGATCAGCTTGAAAACGAAGGTTTCCATTTGGAGCATTACGGCGAAATGCATACAAATCCGGTTTACCGTCTTCAAGACGCCCAAAAAAAAGCCGCCGGCGATCTTTTTGACCTGCATTCCACAATAGAACTTATAGAAACTATCCGCGAACTTGGCAACAAAGGCGCGACCATTCAAAGATACAAAGGTTTAGGAGAAATGAACCCCGAACAGCTTTGGGAAACCACTATGGATAAAACCAACAGAAAACTTTTACAGGTAACGCTTGAAGACGCGGTAGAAACCGACAGAATTTTCACCACTCTCATGGGCGACCAAGTTGACCCAAGAAGAGCCTTCATCCAAACCCACGCCCTCGACGTAAAGAATTTGGATATTTAGCAAAAGTCTTACGTCCTGTTTAATTTGTCGGAGAGTATAATGAGCCAAGAACCCAAAAAAATGAAGGGTATTTCCCAAGAACAGCTATTGCATTGCGTCAATCAATTTCGTTCAGTATTAGAAACGGATAACGGCGATTGGACTGTTAAAGGGTTTATAGATATTGCCAAAAACATCTATACTATATCAGTTGATACAAAAGTTATATCAAAAATACTTGAGCTTATGATTTTTCCTGCGCTTGCAGCTTTTGCAAAAGAAAACAATTATATTATGGAGCTTAGTAAAGAGCAAAATCATTATCCTGACATTACTTTTATAACAAAAAATAAAGAAAAAATTGCTCTTGATTTAAAAAGCGCGTATAGAACAAAATCCGAAGAAGTTTCCGGTTTTACGCTTGGAGCATTTACAGGTTATTTTAGAGACAGGAAGTCAAACAAAAATATAACGTATCCGTATGAGAAATACAGCAAGCATTATATACTTGGAATAATATATTCAAAGAGTATAGAAAAAGTTGACGAGCGAAAAATATATGCTTTAAATAATCTTGAAAAAATAAAATCAGTCGTTAAAAATTTTGAATTTATTGTTCAAGAGAAATATAAAATAGCTTCAGACCATTGCGGAAGCGGCAATACGAAAAATATAGGATCTATCATTAAAATCGAAGATTTAAAAGCCGGTAACGGAATATTTTCAAAATTAGGCGTAAAAATTTTTGATGATTATTGGAAAAATTATATGACAAAAGAAATGGCAAAAAATGCCGAATTAAAAAATCCGCCCTATTCCAATATTAAGCAGTATTTGAAATATAGGAATATTAACAATGTATAATAATCTTGAAGTTTCTTGCAATAAATACGAATTGTTTAAGCCTTTTGAAATTAAAACAAAGGGGATTTTTCCGGCGACAAGATATCAAGGCAGCAAAAACAAACTTGTAAAGTGGATAGAGTATCATACAAAACAGTTAAGTTTTCAAACAGTAATAGATGCTTTTGGCGGAACAGGCTGCGTAGCCCATATGTTTAAAAGCAATAATAAAAGAGTTATTTACAACGACATCTTAAAATTTAATTATTATATCGGCTTGGCTTTGATAGAAAACTCTAATGTTTTGTTAGAAGAAGAAGATATAAAATTTATCTTAACAAAAAAAGCAGACATAGATTATCCGTCGTTTGTTTCCGACACATTTAAAGATATTTATTTTACGGATAATGAAAACAAGTGGTTAGATTTTGTAATAACCAACATAAGTTATATAAAAGACAAATATAAACAGGCATTGGCGTATTATGCTTTATTTCAATCCTGTATAATAAAACGTCCTTATAATTTGTTTCATAGAAAAAATTTATATATCAGGACCGCCGATGTAAAAAGGAGCTTTGGCAATAAAGCTTCTTGGGATACTTCTTTTGATATTTATTTTAGAAAATTCGCCGATGAAGCTAATAAAGCCGTATTTTCAAACGGCCGCATAAATAAGTCTGCAAACGCAGATATTTTCAAATTAGATGATAGCGCGGATTTAGTGTATATAGATACTCCGTATATTTCTCAAAAAGGAAATGGAGTTAATTATTTGGAGTTTTATCATTTTTTAGAAGGGCTTACGGATTATGATTCGTGGGAGCAAAAAATTGATACAAACTCAAAGCATAAAAAAATCAAATCAGATAATAATATTTGGAATGATAAAAATAAAATAGCAGAAGCTTTTGATAAGTTGTTTAAAAAATATCAAAATTCCATATTTGTAGTTTCATATAGAAGCGACGGCATTCCGTCAATTGATAAATTGACAAAAATACTGTCTAAATATAAAAAGAATATAGAGATTAAGCAATTAGACTATAAGTATGTTTTGAGTCAAAAAGATTTAAAAGAAGTTTTGATAATTGCAAAATGAACCCCAAACAACTTTGGGAAACCACAGAGGACAAAAAATGGCGGTTTGGAAAACTTATAGGATTGCAGACGCGATTTCGGAAATTGAAGAAGAAAAATTTGTTCTGCCTGTAATTCAGCGCTCTTTAGTTTGGAATGAAGAAAAAATGGAGCTTTTATTTGACACTCTTCTTAAAGGCGACAGTTTCGGCGCTATCATGGCGATTGAAGAAGGAAAAGATAAAAAACCGCCTCTTTTTAATTTCCGTCCGTTTACAAAAGACGGTAATTTTATTGCTTCGCGGCAAGTTGAAGAGTTGGCGCAGCAACAGCTTTTTGTGATAGACGGCCAGCAGCGGCTGCAGACATTTTACATCGGATTAAAAGGCAGCATTAACGGGAAAATATTGTTTTTTGATCTTTTCAGCGATTATAATTGCGAATTTGAATTTAAGTTTGAGCTTGATATCCAAAAACTTTACCAGAAATCAAAAGAAAATTCCGAAAGAACAATTCCGGTTCACTGCTGGTATCCTGCAAAAGATTTGTTAAGCAGATTAAAAGAGACAAACGACGAAGACCAAGTTGCCGACGAGATTATAGAAGAAAAATCAATCGCGGACGATAAGCAAAAACATCATATTATTAAAAACGTAAAGGCTTTTTATAAAAATGTAATAACCGCAGAAACGTTGGGGATTTCTAAAGTTGTAATTAATAAAAGTTTGCCGGCAATTGCAAACAGACAAAGAATTGTTGAACTTTTTAGACGTCTTAATGACGGCGGAACAAAATTGTCTCCTTTTGATTTGGTCGCATCCATATTAAAAGGTTTTTCGTGGGAAATGGAAAAATTTTTAATTGAAATGCTGGAAGGCTACAACGATATAGGGCTGACGCAGGAAAATCTTATAAAACTTATATTTTTGTTGCAGGACAATTTTGATAAAGAGATGGCGTCTATTGAAGCTTCTGACGCGCAGTTTGCGATACAAAATAAAGACAGAATCAAAGTAACTCTTGTATGCCTCAAAAAATTTTTAGAATGCGCCGGCTTGTTTGAATTTTATAAAGAAGGCAGCCGTTCTTTTATCCCTCTGTTTTTTATCGCATATCACTTATTTCATAAATCATTAAATAATGACAGGCTGCTGCATTTTTTTGATAAATATGAAACGGACAATCAGGATTTTATTTTTTATAAAAGCTGGATATACAATTCTTTAATCAACGGCGTTTTTAAAAGAGGAAGAGGCTGGATCCCCGAGAAAACAGGCATAAGAAAAATTCTTGCAATAATGAGAAATTATAAAGACAAACCGTTTCCTGTTAACGAACTTTTCCAAATATATATAAAACATCCGCTTGATTTTAGATTAGAGTATTCCAAAGAAAATTTAGACAGGTTAGATTCCGTCTTTTTATATTATTTGATGTATGATTTAAAACGCAGCAACAGGGTCAACGATATAGATCATATAATGCCTAAAAGCATTCTTGAAAAACACGGCTATGCTTCTGAAAAGATAAACAGCATAAAAAACTATCAGCTTTTAGATTTTGGCACAAACCGCTGGATAAAAAGCGGGCAGCCTTTTTTTGAGTGGGTAAAAAACCATGTTAAAAATGAAACGGAATATATCAAAGCGCACTTAATTCCCGACGACAAAACAATATGGACTGAAGATAAATTTGAAGAATTTTCAAATAAAAGAGCCGGTTTAATATTAGATAAAATATTGCGCCATATCCCTTCCTTAAATATTTTAAAAAATTAGCTGTAAAAAATGCTCCGGACTTCGTTTGTTTTATAGGACAGGCTGCGCCTGCTTTGTTAACTGCCGCCGATTTGTCATTTCCGCAAAAGCTGGAATCAAGTTTAAAAAAGCAGTTAACCGCTGACAGTTAGCATTGATAGCGCGCCGGAGGTTTATTTTCAGTCAATATGGAAAAACAGATTTGCCAAAAAATACCGGAGAAACTCAGTTTATTCAAGCTGTTATAAAGAAAGTTTATCCGAAATTAAACGTATGTTAAAAAAATTACAGATAACAACTAAAAACAGAAACGAGTTTGTAAACATAACTTCGCTTGTTAGAGACGTTGTTGAAGAAAGCGGGGTAAAGTTTGGAGCGGCGATAGTTTTTTGTCCGCATACTACGGCGGGCATCACTATAAATGAAAACGCAGATCCGGACGTTTGCATAGATATAATCAAAGGTTTAAAAAATATCTCGCCTGACGATAAAACTTACCGGCATTGCGAAGGAAATTCCGACGCTCATATAAAGTCAACTTTAACGGGCGCAAGCCAAACGTTTATAATTGAGAACGCAAAAATTCTGCTTGGCGTTTGGCAGGCAATTTATTTTGCCGAATTTGACGGTCCGCGCAGCCGCGAAATTTTTGTTAAAATAATGCAGTCGCAGCCAGCATAGCTGACTAATATAAAAACAGACGCAGGCTACGCCTGTTTTATAGGATTTGGCAGTCAGACTTCGTCTGGTTTATGGGATTGGCAGCTTGAGGCTGCTTAAGAAGAAAAGAAGATTAAGTTTTTAAAAAAAATAATGTTAGAAACTATATTAATTTAAAAGTGGATTCCCATTTTCATGGGAATGACAGACACAGACAAAACAGATGCAGTCTGGCGGCTTAGCTGCCTAATATAAAAACAGACGAAGTCTGGGAGGCTGGTTTGTGTAATAATGTAGAATCTCACCCGCTGTCGCCGTTTTTGCCGGCAAATGCTGAGGTTTTAATGCTTGGCAGTTTTCCTCCTCCTAAAGCCCGCTGGGTCATGAACTTCTTTTATCCTAATTTTCAAAACGATATGTGGCGGATTTTGGGCATAATTTTTTTTAACGATAAAAACTATTTTATAAATGAAAATTTGAAATCTTTTGATGAAAACAAAATCCGTTTGTTTTTATCTCAAAAAGGCATAGCTTTATACGACAGCGCCGTAAAAGTAAGACGCTTGTCGGCAAATGCCGACGATAAATTATTGGAAGTTATTGAAGCTCTAAATTTTAAAAAAATTTTAGCGCAAATGCCTAAATGCAAAACCGTTATTTTGACCGGACAAAAAGCCGCAGAAATTCTTAGCGGCGTTATCAGTTTTGACAATCCAAAAACAGGCCGCTTTTCAACAATAAGCGCGCCGGAGGGCGTCATAAAAATTTACAGAGCGCCTTCTTCCTCAAGAGCATACCCAAAACCGTTAGAAGAAAAAGCTAAAATTTACAAAGAAATATTTAAACAATCAGGCCTTACAGGTCTTTAGGGGGAGCAAATGAACAGAATAAACATCATAGCTTTAAGCGTAAAAGATTTAAAAAAATCAAAAGAGTTTTATGAAAACCTGCTCGGTTTTCAAACGCCTAACAAAGAAGAAAATCCGGCTGTAATATTTTTTGACAATAACGGAACAAAACTGGAACTCTGCCCGGCAGATATGCTTGTAAAAGATATAAATGAAACAAATCCGCCGAGGATATCTGATTTTAGCGGCATAACTTTAGCATACAACGCTAAAACAAAGGAAGAAATAGACGAAATTTTTGCAAAAGTGGAAAGCTTGGGAGGCAAAATTGTAAAGCGCCCGCGCAGAGTTTTTTGGGGCGGCTACAGCGGATATTTTCAAGATTTAGACGGACACTATTGGGAAGCCGCATTCTTTGAAGGCTGGAAATTTGACGAAAACAATATGCTGATAATAGAATAAACGCAGGCTGCTTAAGAAGAAAAGAACATTAAGTTTTTAAAAGAGATAATGTGAGAGACTATATTAATATTAAAAGTGGATTCCCATTTTCATGGGAATGACAAACACAAACAAAACAGACGCAGTCTGTGTTCCATAAAAACAGGCGAAGCCTGCAAGTTTGCTAAAAAATTCTGTCAGACGCAGTCTGTCGTCTAAAAATGTCTTTCAGTTTGTCATTCCCGTGAAAACGGGAATCCAAGTTTGCTAAAAAAATCTTTTTACATTGCGTTTTTAAAAGAAATAATGTGAGAGACTATATTAATATTAAAAATGGATCCCCGCTTTCGCGAGGATGACAGACACAAACAAAACAGACGTTGTCTATGTTCCATAAAACAGGCGAAGCCTGCAAGTTTGCTAAAAAATTCTGTCAGACGCAGTCTGTCGTCTAAAAATGTCTTTCAGTTTGTCATTCCCGTGAAAACGGGAATCCATGTTTGCTAAAAAATTCTGTCAGACGAAGTCTGTTTACACCCGATAGAGACATTCGGGCGCAGGCTGCTAAGGAAGAAAAGATCATTAAGTTTTTAAAAGAGATAATGTGAGAAACTATATTAATATTAAAAATGGATTCCCATTTTCATGGGGATGACAGACACAAACAAAACAGACGCTGTCTATGTTCCATAAAACAGGCGAAGCCTGCAAGTTTGCTAAAAAAATCTTTTTACATTGCGTTTTTAAAAGAAATAATGTGAGAGACTATATTAATATTAAAAATGGATTCCCATTTTCATGGGAATGACAGACACAAACAAAACAGACGTTGTCTATGTTTCATAAAAACAGGCGAAGCCTGCAGACGCAGTCTGTATTTCATAAAAACAGGCGAAGCCTGTAATGATGTTGAAGAGGATTTCTTAGTATGAAAAATGCCGGAACGCAAAGTATAAACACTAAAAGACTTTTTCTTAGACGTATAACTATTGACGACGCGCAGGCCATGTTTAATAACTGGGCTTGTAATGCGGAAGTTACAAAATATATGAGATGGAAAGCTCACCGAGATATTGAAACTACGAAATTTGTTATAAATTTGTGGCTTAAAGAATATGACAGCAATGACGTTTACCGCTGGGGAATTGTTTATAAAGAAAACGGCGAACTTATCGGCGCAATAGATGTTGTATCTCCTGATAAAGTTACGCAAAGCGCGCAAATAGGGTATTGTCTTTCAAAAATGTATTGGAATAAAGGAATAATGACGGAAAGTTTAAAAGAAGTAATAAATTATTTGTTTTCTAAGACGGATATTAAAAAAACAGAAAGCTGGCATCACATTGATAATCAGGCAAGCGGCAAAGTTATGCTAAAAAGCGGAATGCAATTTAAAGAAATTAAAAAAGACGGGGATAAAGATAATAACGGCAATTTATGCACAATAGCAGTTTATGAATTATTAAAAGCGCTGTAACAAACATAAAATATTTTTGCAAATATGCCCCCGAAACTTTCGATCTGTCTGTCTTTTCTGCCCTTAACATGTCAATATTGTTTTAAATCAAAGTAACCCAGAGAACATATCTTTAAATTTTTGTAAGTCCTCGTCAGACAGGAAATCGATGTCAAATCGCTCGCAGATATTGTCAATTATACTTAAAGCTTGCGCAGAAATAGTTTCTATTTGCGCTGCGTATTCGTTTAAAGCAATGTATTCATCGCTGTCCGGAGATAATCCTTCCATTTTTTTACAAATATTATCATAGGCATTATTCATGGTTATCAAAACAGCTCTGAAACAGTTAATTACGATTCCGGCTTCATGTAAAACAGCTGCTTTTGCAGCTGCAGCTTCTTCAGAATTTGAATACAATGAGTCGTAAGATTGGATTAAACCGGAAAGAATATAATCAAAAGCTTTAAGAGAGTTTAAATATTTTTCGGCATAATCATTATTTTGTATATCTACTTGGCTTATGCTGATAATTGCGCCGTCTTCTGCCGTAAAAGTTTTACTCCTTGTTATTGTCAAACCTGAACTCGTTTCAGAAGAATCAGATTCTGAAATGACATAGTAATGCGGTCCTTTATTACCGTCAACTACTACGATTTTGGAAGATTGAAGTTCTTCTTCAGAAAACAGTTTGAGCATTTCAGTCAATACATCTTCAGGAATATCTTCAAGTTTTACTTCAGCTGCCGTAGATATTTGCAGATATTGACGATATTGATTGCAAATTGTAATTATGCTGTCTTGGGCATAATATAATGATGAATTTATAATATCGTTAAAAGCGGTTTGCTGAGCTTGGTCAGGTTCATGTCCGGCGGCTTGTTTCTTTTTATTTAACGCCTCTATTTTTGCCGCTATCGGCGCGGCCAGCTTGTTTATTTCAGCCATTGAATTGTCAACTATTGTCTGATACTCTTCATAAGTTATATTGCCTGAAATATAATCATCTAAAGCGTTATTTGCCGCTTCTATTGCTCCTTTAGACTCTACTTTGAAAGTTATAATATCTAAATCTATTCTTGTTGCGGCTATATTTATTTGCGCGTCTTCTTTTTGTTTGTCGGTTTTACAATTGTTAAGCATGTTTTGTTCGGCTTCAGCTAAATCCTGATAAGCTTTTTCAATATATTCTTCCATCCCCTCAACTCCGGTAAACATAGATACAATCATTATTGCGTTTGCCTGCTTTAATTTTAAATCTTTTTGAGCAGTTTCATATGCGGAATCTTTTTTGTTTCCTCCGAATAATCCGCTAAAAAAATCAATAACAGCTATAGTTGCTTTCTTAGAAGCATCAGAGGTACTCTGCACTATTTCGAGAACATCTTCAATTATTTCATCATGTCCGGCATTTTTTACGCTTTGAGAATCGCTTATGACTACAATTTCATTAAACTCTATAAACTTAAAATCATATTCTACAACATTATCATTTTTATCTTTACCGCTTCCGTTTTCAAGAAGATTTCTAAATTCTTCTTCCTCAAATTCGCTTATTTTTCCGTTATCGCTTACTACATATTTAATTTTTCCGCTTTCTTCGTCAACTTGTTTTGTTACGGCTATATAATGAAAATTGTTGCCTTCCATTTTACAAACAAGCGCCGAACTTTCGCCTATTTGTAAAGAATTCATAAATTCGCTTGCGCCTATTGCCTTAACGTCAGCATTTTTACCGTAAATATTGAGCAGTGTTTGAAGCGCGTATGGGCTTGTGGAAAGCTGTCCTTTCTTTACAAATAAATCAATAGGCCTTGTTTGTATGTCGATTAGAAATAATTGGAATGCCAACACGCCTTCATTTTCTACTCCAAGCAATGCCGCCGCCGTGTGAGAACCGCAATTTATAATATCTCCTCCGCTTTCATATAATTCTGTTAAAACGTCTATAGCTTTAGACAAAGTCGCATTGTCAAGCTGCGCAAGCATAGCTTCAATATATTCTTTATCGAGCCCCGTGTCTTTTGCAAGGTCGTCAACAACATTATTGTATTTTTCGCTGCCGGTTACATCTTTTGTAGTTTTTTCTATTATGCCGTCAACAATTCCTTTAACAAATCCCCATACCTTTGCAAAAGGTTTTGCCAATGTCTGTATAATTACCCGAATTACAGGTTTTATAGCATTATTCCAAACGGGTTTGATAATCTTATTCCAAGCAAAAGCAACGCCTTTTTTTGCTCCGTTCCAAACGGGGTTGATAATCTTATTCCAAGCAAAAGAAGCGGCCTGTTTTGCTCCGTTCCAGATATAATTAGCGCCTTGTTTTATTCCATCCCAAATCCTTGTAAAAATATTAGCGCCTTTAATTGCTCCGGTTTCGGTTACGCTTAATTTGTTAAAGTTTGTTTCTATTGTTTTTGAGTTTGTGAAAACCGTTATATTGCCGTTTTTATCTGCAACTTTTGTATATCCGCCGGTTGTTTGTCCCTGTACGGTAAGCGCTT
>JAISRM010000108.1 GCA_031273645.1 Endomicrobium sp. | reverse complement strand
CTGTCATCTCAAAATGTCTTTTAGTTTGTCATCCTCGCGTTTTTAATATTCTTTCTTCCTTAGCAGCCTGCGCCCGAGTGTTTTTATCGGGTGGGGATCCATTTTTAATATTATTATAGCTTCTGACATTATTGCTTTTAAAAACACAATGTAGAAAGAATTTTTTAGTAAACGTGGATTCCCGCTTTCGCGGGAATGACAAACTGAAAGATGACAGACTTCGTCTGACAGAATTTTTTAGCAAACATGGATTCCCGTTTTCACGGGAATGACAGACCTTGAAAAAACGACAACGCAGGCGAAGCCTGTCCCGCTTTCGCGGGAATGACAAACTGAAAGATGACAGACTTCGTCTGACAGAATTTTTTAGTAAACATGGATTCCCATTTTCATGGGAATGACAGACTTCGTCTGTGTTTATGCAGGATGACAAAACAGACGCTGCCTGACAATTTCATAAAACAGGCGCAGCCTGCAGGCGAAATCTGTAGGATTCTTTAGGCAAACCAGCCGACTTTTCCTGCGGCGAGGTTTATGTTTATCTGTTTTATTTCAGTGTATTCGTCAAGCCCGAAAGTTCCAAGTTCCCGTCCTATTCCGCTTTGTTTGTATCCGCCCCATGGGGCTTGGGCAAAAGTGGGGTGATAAGCGTTAACCCACGTAATGCCGGCTTTAACGGCTTTAATTACCTGCAGCGCGCGGGAAATATCGTTAGAAAAAACTCCGCCGGCAAGACCGTAAACCGTTGCGTTTGCAAGCTCGACCGCTTCTTCCTGCGTATGAAATTTTTGAACCGCCAAAACCGGACCGAAAACTTCTTCGTTAACTATCCTCATGTCCGGCTTGCAATCTGCAAAAATAGTAGGCTCGACAAAATATCCGTTTGCAAATTTGCCTTCGGTAATGCGTTTTCCGCCGCAAATTAAACGCGCGCCCTCTTTTTTTGCGATGTCGATATAAGAAAGAACCGTTTCCATATGCGCTTTGCTTACAAGCGGCCCCATTTCTGCGCCTTCTTCTAAACCGTTTGCAACTTTAATTTGTCCGGCTCTTTGAGCTAAGCGATCCAAAAATTTATCATAGATAGTGTCTTGTAAAATTAAACGGCTTCCCGCAGAACACACTTCGCCCTGATTGCAAAAAATTGCAAACAGCGCCCAGTCAACGCCGGCTTCTAAATCGTAATCGTCAAAAATAATGCACGGAGATTTCCCGCCCAACTCCAAAGAAATTCCCTTGATATTTTTTACGGCGCCCGTCATAATTTTTCTTCCGGTATCAGTGCCGCCGGTAAAAACGACTTTATCAATTTCAGTATGTCCGGAAATCGCCTGCCCTACGACAGAACCGGGACCCATGACCAAATTTGCAACGCCCGCCGGAAGCCCGGCTTCTTCAAAAATTTCAAATAGGCGCACGGAACTTAGCGGGGTTAAATCCGACGGTTTAAAAACGGAAACATTGCCTGCGGCAAGACAAGGCGCAAGTTTCCACGCGGCCATCATTAGAGGATAATTCCACGGAGCAATTTGTCCGCAAACGCCGATGGGTTCGCGCACTACGAAACTTTGCATATTCGGATCCGGCACGCTATAGACCTGTCCGGACGGTTTATCTATAAGTCCGCCGTAATAGCGAAAACACGCCGCGCTGTCTGAGACGTCGCCAAGGCTGTCGCGCAAAGGTTTGCCGTTATTTAATGTGTCGATTTCGGCAAGTTCGCGGGAATTTTTTTCAATGAGATCGGCAATTTTAAATAAAATTGCGGCTCTGTAAGATACGCTTGAAACGCCCCATTGTTTAAAAGCTTCCTTTGCCTCTTTAACCGCTAAGTCCACATGAGTTTCGTTTCCGGCATAAACTTTTGACAAAACGCTTGCGTCAGCGGGATTTATAATATCTTTTGTCTTATCGGTTTCAACCCATTTTCCGCCGATACAGAGCCTTCCGGTTTTTGAAAAATCCATAAAACCTCCCAGCGAGCTTTCAGCTCCTTATTTTAGTTTACGGCTTTCAATCTTAAATACGACGCAAGCTTCTAAGCCAAGCTTCTATTTTGTAAAACCCGTCCAGATCTCGTCGTACTTTTCTACCTTTGAGCCTACGTCCTGAATAAACTGCCCATTTGCAAACACTTCCGGCGGAACGTTTGACGCGGGATTGTTCTTATAATCGTCGGAGACAACGTCCAAAGCCGCTTTATTTGGCGTGGCGTAAGGATATTCTTCTAAAATAGCTTTAGCGGTATCGGCGCTCAAAACAAAATCAATAAACTTCTGCGCGTTGACCTGATTTTTTGCGCCTTTTACTATAGCCAAATTGTCAAGAAACAAATAACATCCTTCCTGCGGAAAAATTATTTCAAAATCGCCGCTTTCCTGAAGGCATATTGCTATTTCGGCGTTCCACATATAACCTATTGACGTCTCGCCGTTAAGCATTGCGGTTTTTGGAGAATCGCTGTCTAAAAGTTTAACGTTAGGTTTTAACGCCTGAACTTTTTGCGCGACTTTATCTAAAACAGCGTCGTCGGAAGGATTAAAAGAATAGCCCATAGAGTTTGCGACCGCGCCGATCACGGCTCTTGAATCGTCAAGCGCCACTATCGAGTTTTTGTATTTAGGATCTAACACTTGCGCAAAAGAAGTAATTTTTTCGCTTACTTTCTTTTTGTTTACAACAAGCGTGGCCACGCCGGCCATGTAAGGCACGGAATATTTGTTGTCGGGATCAAAATCGCGGTTGAGATAAGAAGGCTCTATATTTTTTAAATTCGTAATCGCGCTCTTATCTATTTCCAAAAGCAAACCTTCTTCGCTCATCATTTTAACGGCGTAATCGGAAGGCACGACTATGTCGTAGGTGCCGGCCGCGCTGCTTTTAACTTTTGACATCATATCTTCGTTAGAAGAATACGTCGCAAAATTAACTTTGATCCCCGTTTCGGTTTCAAACTGTTTTATAACGCTTTCGGGAATATATTCCGTCCAGAAAAACACGTTCAGCTCTTTTGTTTGCTGATCTGCCGAAGGAGGTTTTGAAGAACATCCCGCAAAAATACCGGCAATTACCAAAAATGCCATGCAGCCAATCGATAACTTTTTCATTTTACTGCCTCCTTTTTTAACGCGCCTTTGCCGACGGCGCGCGCCCTCATCTTTTACTTTGTTTTTTATATGAAATAAACTGCGCTATTATTACGGCCGTAAAAGTCGCAATCATTATAAGCGTTGATAAAGCGTAAACGTCGGGACGTATTCCGGAACGCACGGATTCCATAACCTTTAAAGGAAACGTTATCGTCGAAGCGCCCGTAGTAAAAAAACTTATTATAAAATCGTCTATAGACAAAGTAAAAGCAAGCGCCGCGCCCGACATTATTCCCGGAAAAATTACCGGTATCGTAATTCCGGTCAAAACCCGTATTCTGTTTGCTCCCAAATCCATC
>JAISRM010000072.1 GCA_031273645.1 Endomicrobium sp. | reverse complement strand
AAGCATAAGCCTCTTAAGAAGCGGATTGTTAAAATCCGAAAGTTCTATAAGCTTTATGTTTGTTATTCTTGAAAACAATTTTTCAAACAGCGGCATAAGAGCAAGTATTATAACCGTAGAAGCGGCGCCGTTTAAAAAACAATAAAGCAAATTGTCGCCGTAATAGTCGCCGGAATACCCTTTAAGCATGTAAAACATCGTTATTACGAGCGCGTTTACAACCGTTATCGTCAGGCCGCTCATTATAAAATCAGATCTTCTGCGGACTTTTTCAATATTGACTATTGCCGCCATGCCGCCGCAAAACATAACGAAAAAAACGTCAAAACGCATGTCCGACAGCATTCCCGCATACAAACTCATCATAACCGCATACAGCATTCCCACTCTGACAGATAAAAGCATCGCCGACATTATTACAAAAGCTCCGGCTGGAAAAATAAATGCCGAAACGTATTCTTTTGAGATCTGCAAAACGAGTATTCCCGTTATCGTCAAAATGCACATAAGAACGACGGCGTCGTTATCGTTTAAAATTTCTCTTTCCCTGCCTTTGATCTGCAATATGAAAAAAAACGCTATTATCGCCGTAAAAATTAAAGAAGCAAAAACCGAAAAATATGAAAAACCTACGTCTAAAACAAACATCGCATAAACAAGAGACACTGTAACTGCAAAAGAAACGACAGCCGGAATTTTAATTTCTTTTTCAATAATGCTTTTAGAATTTCTGAATATAGGGCCTTTCGGTTTTTCATTGCCCAATTTTTTTGCCAGCACAAGAAAAAACACTCTGAGCTGCTGTTTTATTTTTGCATAAAAATTCATTTTTTCCCCTTTTTAACTGCGGCAAATCGGGCAAAAACGGCAAACAAACCGCCGCAGGAAATCTATTGCCAGACTTTAACTATTTCTTTTACCAATTTATGACGCACGATATCGTTTTTATCAAAATAGACAAAATCTATTGCGTCGATTGCAGACAATATTTTTTCTGCCGCAGCAAGACCCGAGTCTTTAGGAAAAGCGATGTCTATCTGCGTTTTATCTCCGGAAACTATTATTTTGCTGCCGACGCCCATTCTTGTCAAAAACATTTTCATCTGACCGGCTGTGGCGTTTTGGGCTTCGTCGAGAATTATGAAAGCTTTTTCTATTGTCCTTCCCCTCATATAAGCAAGAGGAACTATTTCTATTGTTTCGTCGTCTTTTAAAGCCCTGAAACGCTCCGCGCCTATCATATAATAAAAAGCGTCGTAAAGAGGCCTGAGATACGGATTGATTTTTTCGTGAAGATCTCCGGGAAGAAACCCGAGTTTTTCTCCGGCTTCAACGACGGGGCGCGTAATAACTATTTTTGATATTGACCCCTGCCTTAACATTTTTAAAGCGCAGGCGACTGCCAAAAAAGTTTTTCCCGTTCCGGCCGGACCTATGGCAAAAACCATGTCTTTAGAAAATATTGATTTTATATATTTTTTCTGATTGTCGGAGCGCGGGGTTATCGCTCTTCCGCTGTATGATGTGTAGAGATAATCTCCCGACGGCTGCGGAACATCGTTATTGCGGCTGGGAGCGGCGGCGTCGGGTTGCGCGTCAAAATTATCTTTTAAAAACTCTATGACGCGCGCGGCCTTATCAACTTTCGTTCCGGAACCGCGCACAGAAACCGTGAAAGTTCCGCTTCCGGCGTCTTGCCTTGCAAAAATTTGCACGCCGTATGAGTTTTCAATATTGCGTATATTTTCGTCCTGTTTCCCTAAAAGCGCAAGCGCCTGACTGGAGTTTTTCAGATATATCTTTTTTGTAGCCATATTTAAAAAAAATAAACCTCTTTCGCGGCAATGACAAACTGAAAGACAGGCTGCGTCTGCAGACTTCGTCTGTTTTTATATAAAACAGCCAAAGGCTGCAGGCTGCGCCTGCTTTTATAAAACAGCCAAAGGCTGCAGGCTGCGCCTGTTTTTATAAAACAGCCGAAGGCTGTTATTTATTTGCCTGTTTTATTACAATTCTTACGCCAAGTTCTTTAAGCTGTTTTTCGCTTACTTGCGAAGGAGCGTTTGACATAGGATCGGAAGCTTTTTGCGTTTTTGGAAAAGCTATGACTTCTCTTATAGATTCTTCCCCCATTAACAAAGCGCAAAGTCTGTCAAAACCGAGCGCAACTCCGCCGTGGGGCGGCGCGCCGTAAGAAAGCGCGTCAAGCAAAAATCCGAACTTTTCTTTTGCCGACTCCTGCGTAATATTTAAAAGATCAAAAACCTGTTTTTGCGCGTCGCTCTTATGTATCCTTATCGAGCCTCCGCCAAGTTCTACTCCGTTTAGCACAACGTCGTAAGCTTTCGCCTTAATGCTTGAGGCGTTTTCGGCATTAAGAAGCGAGCCGTCTTTGGGAGAAGTAAAAGGATGATGCAAAGCCTGCCATCTGTGTTCTTCTTTGTCCCACTCAAACATAGGGAAATCGACAACCCAAAGAAAATTGAATTTATTTTTATCTATAAGCCCGAGTTCCCTGCCGGTTTTAAGCCTTAAAGCGCCAAGCCCCTGCGCGACGATCTTTTCTTCATCGGCTAAAAACACGACGAGATCCCCGTCTTTTGCAGAAAGCTTTGAAATAATTATTTTAATTTCGTCGTCTTTAAAATATTTTACTATATTTGATTCCGCCCCGCCGGCAGTAATTTTCATCCACGCTAAGCCCTTTGCTCCGTATTCCCCTACGAACTTTGTAAGAGCGTCTATTTCGGAACGGGAAAAACTTGCGCCTTTAGGTATGCATAAACCCCGCACTATCCCGCCTTTTGCAATAACGTTTGAAAAAACGCTGAACCCGCAATTTTTAAGCTCCGAGCTGAAATCTTGGATAAACATTTCAAATCTGGTGTCGGGCTTGTCGGAACCGTATTTTAACATCGCCTCGCCGTAAGTCATTTTTTCAAAAGGCGTGAGAATTTCAATATTTAAAGTTTCTTTAAAGACCCTTGCAAGCATTCTCTCTATTACGTCAGTTACGTCGTTTTCTTCGACAAAAGACATTTCAAGATCAACCTGCGTAAATTCAAGCTGTCTGTCGGCTCTTAAATCTTCGTCTCTGAAACATCTTGCTATTTGATAGTATTTGTCAAAACCAGCCACCATAAGAATTTGCTTAAATATCTGCGGAGACTGAGGCAACGCGTAAAACGCTCCGTGATGAAGCCTTGCCGGAACAAGAAAATCTCTTGCCCCTTCGGGAGTTGATTTTGTTAAAAACGGCGTCTCTATTTCAAGAAAACCTTCATTGTTTAAAAAACTTCTTACTTCCTGCAAAATTTTATGGCGGGTTATAAAATTTTTCTGAAAAGAAGGGCGGCGCAGATCGAGGTATCTGTATTTAAGCCTGAGCTCTTCGGAAGTTTCAACGTAATCAGATATTTCAAAAGGAAGACCCGGCGCCTGATTTAAAACCTCAAGCTCATTTACCACAAGCTCTACTTTTCCGGTAGGCATATTAGGGTTTATAGTGCCTTGCGGTCTTTGCCTTAAGAGCCCCTTTACAGACAAAACGTATTCGCTGCGTATATGCTCGGCGACAGCGAATATTTCTTTATTTTCAGGCTGGAACACTACTTGCAAAATGCCTTCTCTGTCTCTTAAATCGATAAAAATAACTCCGCCGTGATCTCTTCTTGAATGAACCCATCCGAAAACAGTAAGCTCTTTGCCTATAGAGTCTTCTCTTATCTGCCCGCAATAACCGCTTCTTTTCATAATCTTTTCCGCTCCGTTCTATTTTAAAATATTTTCAAAATACAATAACGCTATAATTGTTTTTGAGTCCGTTATATCGCCTCTTTTTACCATA
>JAISRM010000071.1 GCA_031273645.1 Endomicrobium sp. | reverse complement strand
TATAAGTCCGCCGATATTATTTTTACGCCCGCTTCCTTAAACTTTTCCAAAATTTCATTTTTTTCGCCGTTTATATAGCCAAGCCAAAAACTTTTAGCCGCGTTTGTCAGCGCCGATTTGTTTTCCGGCAGAGAATAATTTTGAGCTTTGCTTATAACGTCGTTTTCATAATTTGTTTTCGCGCGGTTTATCAGTTCCTGCGCGTTTTGTCTGTCTTTAAGATTAAAATAAAAAGTCTCTACGCCGTCTAAACTTTTTGCATCGGCAGATATAGATTTTAATTCTTCAATGTCTTTGGCAAGAATATGTTTTGATAAAACCTGATACCTTAGCGGCATATTAGAGCCGCCGCTCAATTTTAATTTTTTCCCGCTTAACGCGTCGGCTGTCTGCGTCAATATTTTAAGCGTTTTAGAGACGGGAGAATCGGGATTTTCGTTTATGAACGAGCTTGTTATTATGTCTTGAGCGCGAAAACCGGCTAAATCGCTTAAATGCAGCAGGTCTTCGTGTTTTGTACTATCGGGGTAACGCTTTCTGTTTGCGGCGTCAGAACGTTCGTCTATTATATTTATTACGTTTTGAAATTTTATCAATGTCCCGTCGTCGTCGTATATCGGGTGTCCAAAAACTACGGTAAAAAGTTTTTCGCCTTTAACGGAAACGCTGAAATAGTCGCAGTTAAGGTATCTTACCTCGTCGCTTACTTCAAATTCCACGTCGTCTATGCCGGCGGCTTTTAAGCGGTCTTTTAAAGTTTTTTCTATGTTTTCCCAAGTCTTTTTATCGCCTTTATAACTGTCAAACAGGCTTTTTGCTAAAACGCCTAAAGAATCAAAAGCCGCGTCTATTTCTATAAGTTCGCTGACAATATTTTCTTGGCGCGGTTTTTCGGTTTTTGTTTCCGGCAGGGTTTTTCCTAAATCTATAAGTTTTTCTATAGTTTCTGCCGCAGCGGCGGAAACCGCAGCATAGCTTACCTGCGACAAATCTTCAAATCTGCCGCTTTCTTTGTCGGCTATAAAACCTTTCACGGGCTGTCCTGCTTTAACGTTTTTATAGTCGTAAGGATAAATGATTACGTTAAATTTTAAATCGCTTTGATTTGGAGTAATGTATAAATATTTTTGCCCGCCTTTAGATATTCCTATCAGCGCTTTCGGCGCTTTTATTGCCGACGGCGCATCCGGCGCGTCTTTGTTAAACACTGACAGAAGCGACGGGTTTTCTATTATTTTCTCGACGGCTCTTTGCAGAAATTTTTGAACTTGAGGGTCGCTGTAATCTGAGCCGGCATTTGCAGCGCCGGCGACAGCCGCCGACAGACCCGGCAGCGCGCCAACGGCAGCGCCGCCAAGCGCAGCGCCGACGGCTACGACGGCTGTTTTTTTAACAGGAAACAAAACTTCTTTAAATTTTTCATAAATCTCAGGCGACACTTCAAAAGTAATGACGCCGTTGGCGTCTTGATTTTGAGTATATTTGCCGTCAAATTCTTCTTTCAGTTTTTCCAAAACGGGACCGGCTTTACTTATATGAGTTTTTAAAATTTTGTATTCCTCAAGCGCCTCTGACTCTTGCGCCGCAGGCTCTTCTTTGCCGTAATTTATAGCTTCTTCTATAAAACCGGTAAATAAAATGCCGCTATGATATTTCAGATCCGCATCGCCGTATTCTCTTGTTTTATTAAGCGGGAAATATGAAAGTTTCATCTTTCTCAAACCTTCAATGCTGAGATCCTCTTCAAAGTTTAAAAACCCTTCGGAAAAATTTTCGCGTATAAAAAGATGATTGATGGTATTGATAAGACCGTTTATGCTATTGTCGGATTTCTGAATATATATATCAAATTCCCCGTCGCCCACATATTCGCCTACGGCAAAAGCGGCAATTTTGCCGTTTACTCTTACAAATCCGGACTTTATGCCAAAATGCTTTATTCTTTCAACGGCGAGTTCCAGCTGCTCTTTGCTAAAAGACGGCTCGCCTGTTTTTCCTACCCACGAATATAAAGCTTTTGCAAATTCTTCAATATTATTTTCGTCCAGATCTTCATAAGAAAAATCATGTTTTTTTGAGAATTTAACTATTCCGTTTCTCTGCGCTTTATATTTCACGCCGGTAAGTTCGGTCAGCTCTTTGCCCGAATATAAATAATGCAAATCGCTGTCTTGATTTTGAGGCGAAGTAAGGTATAAAGTATTATTGATCTGAACAAAACGCTGTTTATTTTCATCGGCGTATTGGCGGTCTTTTATTTCAAGAACCCTGCCGTCTTTATTTATAATTATGCCGGTTCTAAAATCTTCTTGCGCTTCTTTATCTTTCCGTCCTACTCTTATTTCAACGCCTTCGGAAGTTAACAAGATTTCGGCGGGATATGGGAACTTTTTTAAAAGTCCGTCAAAATATTTTTTTATATGAGAATTTTTAAAGTCTTTTTCCTCAAAAACCTTTTTAACGGCTTGAGCTAAATACAGCGTATTTTGCGTGGGAACATACGCCGCGCCTACGGCGACTTCGCCTTTCATATGTTCGCTGTAATATTTAAAAACCTCTTCCGGATCTTTTTGCGCCGCTAAACCTTGCGAAACGGCTTTTTTATGCGGATAGCCTTCATAGAGGGAAATTCCCTCCAGCTGCTTTTTTTGATTACCGGCATTTTGCGCCGACCCGTATTTTATTATGTCCTCTAAAATATTTGAAAGCAAAACGTTTACGCTTTTTCCGTCGGCGCTTTGGGCATTTGCGACAAAAGCGTCGGAATAGAGCGCGTTTTGGACTGCATTGTCTTTTGCGTATAGTCCGGCAATTTCTTCTTCTGTATTGCTGTAATGCCAAGATCTGAAATTTGCATATCCGTTTCTGTAATCAAACCATATTTTTCCGTCGGCTATAAACAAATATAAATCCCCGAGCGGCGAATTTGGAATTTTTAAAGATAAAACGCCGCTTCCTCTTCTTCTCTCTAAATACGGATCTTTGTCTTTTTCGTTAAACAAACTTAAATCAAAGCCCGTGTAATTAAAGAAATACTGCGAAAAATCCGTTTCTGCGCCGTATTTTTCTTTAAGAAGTTTAACAAGAGCGTTTTCATTGTAAGAATTATGGTCTAAGAAAACCTGCGCGGCCGCGTTTGTTAATGCGGCGATCGTTTCTTTGCCCGCATAACTTTTTCCCGTAAATTCGGCTGCCGCAGGAACAGAGGTTTGCAATGAAACGTCGTTAAGCTGCGCGCCGTATGAAATGAGAAAGTTTATAAACTCTTTTAATTCTTTGGCGTCTATTTGCGAAGAATCGTTTATTTTTTGTTTGAACAAATATTTTAAAGGGTTCCCGTCGGCGTCGTAGAGTCTGCGGGTATAAACAAATATTTCTCCGTCTTCTATGTCTATAAAGCTGCCGTTGAAATTTATTCTTGCTTTTGCGGCATTTTCAGGGTTTGTATAAAAACCGTCGGCTTCAATGAAAACGCCGTCGTATTGCGTTTTTATTTTGTTTATATGCCCGTCTGAAACGTCTTTTGTAAAATCGGAGTAAAGGTTTTGCGCAAGTTTTTTAAGAGCGTCTTTATTTTCCCGCCAACTGTAATCAACGTTCTCTTTTTGAGCGCGCTCTGCTTTTGCATTCTCAATTTCAGAAATAAGTTTTTGGGCTTCCCGCCTGTTTGACGGATCAAAATAAAACGTGGCAAGCCCGTTGTTTTCAAATATTACTTTTACCGCTGCGCTTGGCGCGCGAAGTTCCAGATAGCTTTGTTCTTGCGCAGATAAATCTGAGGTTTGATACCTTAATAATTTTGAAACGTCGTAATCGCCGCGTTTATTAAATAAATATGTAATGTCGCCGTTTTTTATCGCTGAGGAATAGTCAAAAAGATCTTTAAAAACTTTCTGGGCATTAGATAGTTCTTCAACTTCTTTTCCGTCTAAATGCGCCGTTTGAAGCATGTTTTTTTCGTCTGTAAGAGCAAGCAAATCAAACAGATAAAATAAATCTTTGTTTTTTTCTTGTTGTTTTAGTTCTTCTTTACGGGTTTCAACGTTCACGACGCTTATCAGATTATGAAATCTTATTTTTCCCAGCGCGTTTCCAAAAACCAAACGCAGTATAGGTTTATTGTTTTTATAGACTAAAACGGAATCTTTATTTAAGTATCTTAAATCGTCGTATTCAAAAGTAATGCCTAATTTTTCAAAATGTCTGCGCGCGGCGTTTGCTTCCTCAGTCTGTCTTAAAACGGTTCCTAAATCGTCGGCGCCTTCAAAAAGGAGACGGATAAGAAGAGAAATTTTGTCTAAAGATTCGTCGGCATAAACAAGCAAAACTTCGTCTTGTTTATAGTTTTCGTCTTTTTCCTGCAATGACGCTTCGCTTTTGCTTTCGGGTAAGGAATCGCCAAATACAAGAAGCGCGTTAACGGCTTTATACAGACTTATGCCTGTATATGCCAATAAAGAGGCAGACTTTATGATCGGCGACTTATCGTTAAAACCTCCGGAGCCGTCTCTTTGAACATAATAATATTTGCTTATGGTTCCGTCTTGGCGGATTTCTATGCTAAAAGGCGTGGAACCTTCGCCGGAATCTGTTAATATTAAAGATTTTTCTTTATCCGTTTTGACGCTGCCTAAACTTACTCCAAAGCTTTTAAGCTGCCGCTTAACGCTGCGCGCTTTATCGCTTTGCGGATTATTTATTATCTCTTTTACCGTTTTTGAAAGCGCGTTTTTAACAAAACCATCTCTGTCATTATAAGTGAATCTGTTTTCTTTTGTTATATCCTCTATTACTTCATTGCTTATTATGTCGGCAAGCGACGACGGAAAGCTTATCGGCTTTACGGCCGCTATGGCTGTGTCTGCAGCAACTTGAACCGCAGAGTTTTTCTCTTCATTGTTTGCGCCTGCGTTTCTTTCGGCCAAAATAAAGTTTCTCAATGCTCCAGTTCTAAACGTCTCGGCCGTCTCTTCGTCATCAAACTCAATGTTAAAGCCTTCCGTTAAACTTTCAACGTTTTCCGGAATTATAGCTTCGGGATGAAGCTTTCTTATTTCATCTATATTTTTTATTACGGCGGCGGCGTTTTTCTTTTTTACTACAACCGAAACCGTCATTACGGCAGGATAAATGAATCGTTCGCCTTTAAACGCTCTGACGAAGTTTTGAAAAAAAGCCTTTAATATGACTTTTAAATTATAAGCAAAATGCATGCGGATTACGGTATTGCGTATTCTGCGCGCGCCGGCATGTTTTGCCAGCAAATTTATAACGGCATTATAAATTTGCAAAACCCCCGAACTCAGCTGATCTTTTTGCTTTCCGTCGTAATTATGTTTATTTATAAATTTTTCATAGAGGCTGTCGTCTCCGCTTGCTTTTGCCGCTATCGCCGCAGATATTTCTTCAAGTTCGCTAAAAGGAGCGTAAAATAAAGATTTTATTAAAGAGAATTTCTGCTTTTCGCTTCTGGTTTTGCCGCTTATAAAATCGTTTAAAAGTCCGGAAACCCACAAAAATTTCAGCCAATCGTCATTGTTTTTAAAATCTTCTTTTTTTATCTGATTTTCATTTATCGCTTTTTGTAAAAAATCCGGCATTCTTGCCACAAGCCTTGTTTCAACATCGTCTATGCTCTCTTTGGGATTAGAAATTCCGGCTATGTCAAAAACCAGCCCGCCGCCTCTGAAAAGTTTATTTTTTGAGGCAAATTCAGCAAAACTTTTTAATGCAGGGTAGAAATTAGGAACAACTATATTTGAACCGAAATTTAAAGAAGTTGCGTTAAATACGGAATAAAAATCTTTTAAAAGCGCGCGCGATTTTTCGGGCGTTAAAAAATTGCCGTCGGACTGCGTTTGGACGCGGCTGAATTTCTGATGTTTTTTAATAGTTATTTTTCCGTCTTTGTTTTCAGATATGTCTGCAAAAGGTTTGCCGTTTGCGTAGATAACCGAATCTGAGACGGTAAATACAATATTTCCGCCTGAAGACTCGTTTAGTTTTTCTATAAGAAAATTAATATTTTCCTGCGTATGCAAAACTTCAACAAGATTTTTTTGCGCCCAGCTAAAAAGCAATTGAGCCTTTTTAACGTCGGAAGACTGCGAAGCAAGCGCCAAAGCCAAAGTTTGCGATGGAAACCCCGCCTGCTCCAAAGCGAGATTTTCATAATTGACAAGCGTTTTTGAAATATCTCCGTTGACATAAGGCGTAAGCACCGCATAAGAAATTCCTTTTTGCTTAAGAATTTCAGAAACGCCTTTGCTGTGATAGCCGCCGGTAATAACGACGCTTATATTTTTTGCATCAGACAAAAGCTCTTCAAAGTTTTCCGAACTCTTTAAAGCGCCGCCGCCGTTTTGCTTAATTTGCAAAACGTCGAGAAAAATCCCGTTTCTTTTATCGTTTGCCGCATAATAAGCGTTTAAAAGATCAAAAAACGGGCGCGCTTCAAAAAGAGAATTATTATAGTAGGAATGTTTTTCCCATAATGTTTCAAATTTTTCAAATTTCTCTAAAAGATACTCATAATTGTCGGCAGAAATTGAAGCGGTCATATAATCGCTGAAATACAGAAAAAAATCGCTCAAAAAAGATATTTCAAGTTCGTTTGAGCTTTGGGCAAAGCCCGTGCGTATTTCGTTGATAAGAGTTCTTTCTTCTTTTATTAATGCGACGGGGTTTATCTGAAGATATAAATTGCGCAGAGTTATGAAATTTTGAATTTCAAGAGAAAAATATTTTTCCTGAAAATCTTTTGGAAGGCTTTGCAGGTAAGCTAAAATTTTGTCGGGTTCGTCTAAATCGCCGTTTTTAGGCAAAGACGAATAAGGCAAAGTCTCTTTAACTTTCAATATAATTTCATTTAATTGGCGCAAAAGCTTTGATTCATTTAAACGCTTTTGCAAATCATCAAAACGCAAAAACAAGACGATATTAGGATAATCCCGCGCGTCTGCCGGCAATAATATGGCGCCGGAATTGCGGTTTAAATATTTAAAAAGCGTCGCATAATATTTTTTTGCCGCTATTTTGCCGTTTTTATAGCGTTTAACGAAATTTTCAAACCTTTTATTGTTAACGTTGAAATATTTGTTTTGCAAAAAGTCCAAATCATCGGACATGCGTTCAATAATTTTTGCATAATAGGGTTTAAGCTCAATAATGCCGGCAAGCCTTTTTACGTTTATATCGTGAATTTTAGCGTCTTCTATGCCGTAAATAAAATCTTTTTTACCGTTAAGACTTGCATAATATTCGCTTGCCGTAAGAGCGCCTTCGTCTAAAAGCCCGTTTGTTACTTCTTTTCTTATTTTCTCATCTTTTATATCGCTAAGCCAAGACGTGCTTACTTTGCCGCTCGCTCCTTCCACATAGACGTTTTTGATTCCGTAATTTTTAACAAGAATATCTATTATGGAACTTATATTCTTTTGCACTTCGGGGTTAAGATGAAAGTCCTGTATGTTTAAAACTAATGTTTCCCCGCCGAAATTTGCAAAATCCGTTATTTTGGCAAAATTATCAAAAAGCTGCGGTTTGGAGTTTTGCAAAACAGGAAAAAGCATCATTTCCGCATTTGCCATATTGGCTGCGCATGCAAAATCCTGCCCAATAACGCCAAATGCAAAAACTGCGGCTAACAATACCGATAACCATTTTTTCCTTTTCATAAAATCTCCAAAACCCCATAAGATCTAAGAACCCCTTTTTTTATTTATACTGACCAATATTGCATTCATTTAACATATATGCTAACTATGTAATATATTTACACTATTTCTGCGATAATGTCAAGAGGAAAATAATAGGAAGAATATATACTTTTGTGAAAGACAACAAGCTGTTGCGCGCAGGCGAGGATATTTTTCATTCAAAAATACATATATTGCATATATATTTTATCCTATTGACAAATCAATATTTATACTATAGACTATCAACAAATATCATATCAAACATATATGTATTGAGGGAAAATGAAAAAAATATTTTCGCTTTTTAAAAAAATTTTTAGCGCCTATGCGGTTAAAGCTATTGCTTTATCTGCCGTCGGCGCGTTTATGCTGACATCCGTCTGCCAGCAGGCTATAGGCGCAGTTATTGAAAACATTAGGCAAGACGTCCAAACGCAAAAAGTTTTTTCAGATTTTGACATTCCTTCATCTTATGGAAAAATCACTTACGCAGATTTTTTGGCAAGCGATACTGTAATTATCAACATTCAAGATTTGCACGCGCACCCGCAAGTTCAAAAAAATATCGCGCAAATTATAGAAACTCTCGATAAAAAATACGGCGTCAGCGGCATTTATCTTGAAGGCGGCTACGGGCAAATAGACACGTCGTGGCTTTCGGCATTGGGAAAATCCGATGAAAGAAAAACTGTTTTGGACAATATGCTTTCTTTGGGATACCTTACGGGCGCAGAATATTACTCTGCTTTAAGCGGGCGCAATAATCTTATACAAGGGCTTGAACGTAAAAACGATTATTTAAACAATTTAAAAAGATTTTCGCAGATCCTTGAATTTCAAGAAAAAACCGCAGTTTTGCTAAAAGAAGCGTCAGACCATATAGAGACGGTTAAAAGCGCATACTATAATAAGGAGCAAAAACGGCTATACCAAGCCAGACTAAAGTATGCCGACAACAAATTAAAGCCGGAAAAATATTATGAGCTTTTATACGAATATGCAGATAAAGCAAATTTGGACGCAGAACAATATGAAAATATGGCTTATTATAAAGCTCTTCTTGAATGCGGAAAAAATATTAAATCTAAAAATCTTGCAAAAGAAGTAAATTCTTTGATAGTTTCGCTCAGAAGCGTTTTGCCTTACGGCGTCTATTCTTCTTTGTCTAAAAATACCGAAAATTTTTCTCAGCCGGACAAACTTTTATATTATCTTGCAAAAATTGCTCCGGAGTATAATTTAAACCTTTCCGTTTACCCGTCTCTTAACAAACTTTTTAACCGCGTGCTTTTGAGCCAAAAAATTAACCCGATAGAACTTGTTGACGAGGAAGAAAGATTTTTTGACGAAATAAACGAAAGTTATTATTACGGCAAGAGCGCGCAGGAAGCGGCTTTTTTAGTAAATTTTCAAAGACGTTTAAAAGCTTTGCTTTCGGCTAAAATTACCGCGCAGGATTTTAAATATTACCTGCAAAACAGAGATTTGTTTAAAACTCTCTGGGCAAAATACATAGGTAACGGCGTTCTTTCAAAACTTGAAGAATACGAACAAACGGCCATAGCTTTTTACGCTGTCAACGAAAAAAGAAATTTATATTTTTTAAATAATATAGGAGCTTTTAAAGATTGCGGAAAAATACAGGAACGCGGATTTATTTCAGAAGACGAAACCGCAAACGTTTTAAATTCTTTAAACTATGCAAAAAAGATTTATATAACGATTACAGGCGGATACCACACAAAAGCTTTATCTATGGATTTTTCAAAAAACGGAATTTCAAATATAATCATAACTCCAAACGTTTTAGACGATATACAAATTGAAAACAACGCTTATATAAAAATAGTAAAAGAGCAAAGCAGCGCGCTTTTTAACGCTTTGGCGGCGCTGCCTTTATCTTTAAGTCCCGAAGAAATTAAAATTGCCGTTTTAGCTTCCAGCCTGAACTCAATTGAAGATGCAAACGAAATTATCAGACTGCAGATAGAAAAAGCTAAAGAACAAAATGCAAATAACGGCGTTTTAAGCGCGTCTATTGAAGAATACGAAAACGGCGAAAAAGTTTTTAAAATACATACGGCGTCAAAACGCGTTACATTCGCTTACGACAAAAAAAGAAAAGAATTTATAAACCCTGCCGTCTATAACGTGTCTTCAACTCAAGAGTCTTCAACTCGAAAGTCTTCAACTCAAGAGTCTTCAACTCGAGAGTTTTCAACTCAAGAGTCTTCAACTCAAGCTTCTCAAACGCTGTTGCAAAAAGCGCTGACTTTTTTAAAGAAAATTGTAGTTAAACCCTCTAATTCAATAAAAGGACTTTTGCTTGTTATTTTCTTAAACATATTTTCTTTAGGAACGTTAAACGCCGCATTTGACTATTCGCATTATGATGTTTTAACCAATTATGCTAACGCGAAAATCCTAAATGCGCAAAACAACGGATCAGATTCTTTAAACACAATCTCTTTCCAAGGAGAACTGCCAAGCGCAGCAGCAGACACTATTAAACTTGCTCAGCCGGAAATCACTTCTATTGAAGAAATTACAGAAAGCGTTGAAGACGCCGCCGCTGAAAACGCAGAAGAAGCTGAAGAAATTATAAAAAGCGTCGAAGACGCCGAAGACACCGAAGACGCCATTGAAAATGCAGAAGGAGAAGAAACCATAAAAAGCGTCGGAGACGCCGAAGACACTGAAGACACCATTGAAAATGCAGAAGGAGAAGAAACCATAAAAAGCGTCGGAGACGCCGAAGACACTGAAGACACCGTTGAAAATGCAGAAGGAGAAGAAACCATAAAAAGCGTCGGAGACGCGGCTGCGCCTTTGGGGCAAGCCGGCAGCATTGCCGGTCATATCCGCGATATTAATTACTCTTATCCGCAACTGCAAAACATAGCGGGACTTGGAGAAGAACTTTTACGTCAAAACGCGCCTGAAAGCGCGCTTACTTATGGATTAAACAAATTAAACGCTTTCAACAAATACGCGCACAAGCTAAGACAAGCAAGTTACCTTTTTAATTCTTTAGACGCAGTAACCGGTTTTGAAGACATTTTGTCGGGCGTAAACAATATACTAACGGTAATAGAAACCGACGCTATAAGAGAATCCGTTTTAGAACTAAAAGAAACTTTAAACTACGAACTTCCCGACGGCGACGGCTGGAAAGACAATTTCCCGCAAAACAACGATCTTCTTTTCTCATTGCTGGCGTCTTACGGAAACGACGCTCAAAGAGCGCTTGACCACATTTTATTTCCTTCTTTATACGACGAAAACGGCATTGGCGCTAAACTTCCGGCAAACTTTTATTTGTCTTGGCCGCTCCGCAACGACTTCTTAAACGGATACCGCGCGCTAAAAAGTTCAAACCCCGAACTTACGTTTGAAAACTATTGGGCAACCATAATTGAAGAACGCGAAACAGACATTTTAATAGACGCTCTAAAACAATACCGCAGCGCAAAAAAAGCGCGCTACTACGACTATGTAAAATTTGCAAAAAACGTCGTCTCGCTTCCTTACGCTCTATCGGGCTACTCGTCCGTTCCCGACTTAACATTAGACTTGCCTTTAGTCGGGTCAGGAACCGAAACGACTCTTTATATTCCCGGCTATTCCGCCGTCAACAAAGACGGCTCTCCGGAAAAAGAATTAGCCGCGCAGGCAAGAACTTTAAGAAACGCTTATTCTAAAGAAGAAGTTAAAAATTTAGCCGCCGCTTTAAGCCAAACTGAAAACCCGTCTCTTTTTTATTCGGCTCAAGATAAAACCGACGCTTTAAACTCCGCGCAAAAAGTTTTAGAAGAAATTATTTTAGAAGAAACCGCAAACCAAGATCTTGGTATTGAGCAAATACCGGACAACCTTGAAAAACATATAATTAAAAAAGAATTTTCACCTGCAGCAGACTCATTAACTTCGGCAAAAGAAAGCGTTCAAAAATACAAACACGACTTATACATCGGCGCTTTAGAGGAAAAACTTAAAGAAAAAGACGGAGAAAACGGCAAACGGCTTCTAAATTCGCAAGCCTACTTTGACGAAATAAAAGGCTTGCTTTCAAGCTTTACGGGAACAATCGTTTTCAATTATTACAAACCTGAACAATACCAGAAAATTTTTAAAGACGCGTCGGATTTACTTAAAAACAAAGACAAATACATAGGCCGCTTAAACCTTCAGGCGTTAAAAACTATGGCAAAAGAAAACCTTAAAGGCAAAAGCAAATATTTCCCAAAAGATTCCGTTTTGCTCAAACGTTTAAAAAACAATTCTTACGATGAGACAAAAACTTTTTACGAAATAGTTGAAGAAACGTTTTTTATTGAACCGGCGATGTCGGCTTTTGAAAACGAATTTAAAGCAGTCGGCTGGCGCTGGGGATTAAAGAAAGGCGGCAAAGCGCTTGATTGGGGCAAAAAACCTCAAACGCAAAATTACAGCGACAGATGGACAAACCCGTCGGCCGCGCCGTTATCTTATCAGACCGTTATTTCAAACGCGTTAAAAGACGTTTTAGAATATTTGCCGCAAAACTATCAAATTTCTGCGGCCGCAGATTTTGCAATGCAATACGATTTTGCGCAATTTAATTATGCGGGATCCGATTCGGCCGTTATAGCGCAAATGGGTTTAAAATACAGGCAAATTATTTTAGCCGACGCGATTGCGCAGGAAAGCTACAAATACGAAACGCAAAAAGATTCATATTCCGCCGCTGCGCTTGAAAAAATAATTCAAGGCGCGCAATCCGTAAATTCTCAAAATTATGAACAAACAAATAATGAACTGACTCAAAAAATTTCGCGCGGCGACAGTTTAAGCAAAGACTCTTATTTTAATTTTGCAGTAACGCAAAGTTTAGACAGTTTGAACATGCCTAAAAATTTTAAGCTTTCTAACAAAACTCTCAAAAGCGTAAAATCGTTTTTACAGGCAAACGAGTTCTCCTCTAAAGAAGAAGCAAGCGCCGCTTTAACCCGCGAATATGCAAAAACTTTTTACTTTGACGCGCTGTTTCAGTATAAAAACGGACACAAACTCAAAATCGCAGATTGGGTTCCTTTTGCGGTAAGCCTATTGCCGCAGGCCGGGCTTACTTCAAAATCTGATCAGGAAAAAACTGTCCAATGGAGCGGCTGGGGATATGTCGGCATAGCCGTTTTGCCCGACATGCCAGAAAATTTTTATCTTTCTTTCTCTTTATTAAATCTTTCAGGCCATTACGGAGCGTCCCAAAAAATCGCCCAGGCTTTTGCAAAATCGCATTATTTAAAAGAAGACGCCGTAAGAGATTATCTGCTTTCAAATTACATTTTGCTTAAAGATTCAACTAATAAAGTTTTTTCACAAGATCAGGAAAAAGAACTTTTTGACTGGATCAACAAAAAAGAAAAACAGCTTGTAAAAGAGGCCATAAGAGATTCCATAACGCGCCGATACGGACAATGGGAAATTACGAAACTCTCAAAAGGGCTGGAAAAGAAAATGACGGACGGCTACAACTTTGTAAGCGCGTCCGTAAGGCAAAAAAACGTTGAAAATCTTTTAACTTCGCGCAGCTCCGACATCGAGCTTTACGTTTTATCAAATCTTTTACGCCAATATAAAAACGCCGTCGGGCGCAATGTAAGCGCAAATCAAGATAAAGAAAAAGAACAAAAAATTTCAGAACTTGCAAGGCAAGACGAGATTTTCAATAAGATACGGGAACTTTCGCAAAAACTCAAGTCTGCTCCGTCGGAATTTGCTTTTTACGGTTCTTCTTACGTTCAAAAAACCTTAAAAAGCGCCGAGACTCTTATATCTGAAACGCAAAACTCGCAGGCAAGAATTAACGCCGCGCTCGTCGAAGTTCTTTCTAAAGATTTAAACGCTTACTTAGGCAATTTTAAAGAATACGTTTTGCCCGCAGATCTGCATTATCAAATAAAAGCTTATTTGATTCAAACCGATTCTTTAAATCTTTCGCAGGAACGTCTATCCGAACTGATAACTGAAAATTTTGCAAAAGACATTCTGCTTAACGCTTTAGAACAGTACAGACAGCTTCGCGCGCTGCAATTTGGAGAATATTTTGTCCCAATCCTTAAAACGGCTTTAAAGCTGACTCCGGCAAAAAATATAAGCGGCGCATTCTTCTTCATTGCAGAAACGGCAGACGCGGGAAAAAGCGTTGAAAGAAAATTTTTAGATAATCTCAAGGCGGCAGGATACGAATCTTACGACGATTTAAAGAACGTTTTACTGTCGGGGATTGAACAATATTCAAACGTTCCTTACCGCGTTTATTCTGCAAAAGACGAAAACAAAATAAAAAAATGGATAGAAAACAACGAGAAGAAACTTATAATCAAACATTTTAACGACAAACTTTTATTAGATGCGGGCGTTTCTAAATTATCCTCTAAAACGCTTGAAAAGAAACTTTTTAAAGATTACGCGTACAATTATCTCGGCGATAAAAGGCTTGCGGTATTTGACATCTTTAAAAATAATGCCCAAGAAATAGCCGCCGACGCATTAAAACAAAAACCGCAATATGCCGATAAAATCAACGCCGCAAAACAGAAATGGCTTTCCGGCATCTTCTCAGCCGACGGCTATTTGGCCGCATTATTACCCGACGAAGAAAACGCTCCGGTTTTGTCTCAAACGCCTGCGCAAGCAGCAGCGCAAGAGCAAGACGGCAAAAACAGCGGGCTGTATCCGCTTATACTGTCGCAAAACGATCTTAGAAACGCGCTGTTTAATAAAAAAGGAAAGCCGGCATCTTCTGCGGGTTCAAGATGGACGGAACTTACCGGATACCTTGAACTTGTTTATTATAATCCGGACTACGGCTTATATTTAGCATATAACGATAAAACTATGTTTTGGTTTTCAATAGACGAAAACGGAAAAATCAAACCTGAAATTAACCGTAAAGCTTATTTTGACGCAAACCTCAACGTTCAAAAAGCCGCCGAGAAAATAATTAAAGGCGGCAAAACAAACGTCTCTGCTCAGACTCATATAGACAATACCGCAAACTATCTGCAAAACATACCCGGCGTAACTGACGTTCAATTTAACGAAGACGAAGAAAGCGGCGGATATTTCACTTTCACATATTTATACGGCGGACACGTTCTTGACAATTATGCGGTCTTGCCTTTTATAAACGGAAAAATTTTAGACCTCAAGGCCGGTCAAAAAGCCGAAATCGTAATAAATTCTTTTAAGTGGCTTATAGATAAAGGCTACTCGCCAAAATACGTTGACAATCCGACCGCAGAGAGAAGCCAATACTTTCTGTTATCCGACAACATTTTTAACAATGTGAAATTATATTTATATTCCCCGCTTGGCGACAGAATGCTTTTGAGAAAAAATTCTCTGTATTTTGATTTGCAGCGCGAAACGGCAAAAGAGATAACTCTTGAAAGTTATAAAGACAGGATAATACAATATTATAATCAAAGAGG
>JAISRM010000273.1 GCA_031273645.1 Endomicrobium sp. | reverse complement strand
GCCTGTGTCTGTTTTGTTTGTGTCTGTTCCCGTGAAAATGGGAATAGCCGCCGCTGTCATCCTCGCGAAAGCGGGGATCCATGTTTAATATTAATATAGTTTCTAACATTATTTCTTTTCAGACTGAGTCTGTCTTTCATAATTTCTTTTCAGACTGAGTCTGTCTTTCATAAAACAGACGAAGTCTGGCGGGGTGTGTTTAACAATTAAAATTTTTAGGTTTTCTAATCTTTGCAAACGAGGGATACTATGATTTTTAATGAAAAGTTTGAGACAATGAAGCTCGACGATTTAAAAAATTTGCAATCCGAACGACTTGCCGCGCTTGCGCGCTACGTTTATCAAAATTCTCCCGTCTATAAAAAGAGAATTGACGAAAGCGGATACAAAGTATCCGACATTAAAACCATAGACGACATATCAAAGCTTCCTTTTACCACAAAAGACGATATGCGCGACAATTACCCTTTCGGGCTTTTTTCTATGGACAGCTCTAAAGTGGCGGAATTTCATGTGTCGTCGGGAACTACGGGAAATCCGGTGGTGTCGGGCTATTCCAAAGACGACGTTGATTTATGGGGCGAAGCGGCTGCGCGCTCTATAGGGGCCGCAGGCGGAAATCCGGGCGATATTATACAGGTGGCTTACGGGTACGGTCTTTTTACGGGCGGGCTGGGGTTGCATTACGGCGCATTAAAGTTCGGCTGTCCGATTATGCCGATGTCGTCGGGACAGACAAAAAGGCAAATAAAACTGATGAACGATTTTAAGCCGCGCATACTTGCCTGCACGCCCAGTTTTGCTTTATATATGGGCGAAGAAGCGCGCGGGCTTGGGTTTAAGCCCGAAGATATGTCGTGGCAAATAGGAATTTTTGGCGCTGAACCTTGGACTACCGCAATACAAAATGAAATAGACCGCTCGCTTGGCATGCTTGCCACAGACATTTACGGGCTTTCTGAAATTACCGGGCCGGGAGTTGCGCAGGAATGCCATTTGCGGCAGGGCTTGCATATGTGGTCTGACGTTTTTTATCCTGAAATTATTAATCCCGAAACAGGTCAAGCCCTTAAAGAAGGCGAGGTCGGCGAGCTTGTTATAACAACTCTCACAAGAACGGGAATGCCGCTTTTAAGGTATCGCACGCGCGACCTTGTTTCAATAACAAACGAAGTTTGCTCATGCGGAAGAACTGCCCCGAGGATCAGCAAAATTCAGGGACGCACCGACGATATGATAATTATACGCGGCATAAACGTTTTCCCCACGCAGATAGAATATGCGCTTTTGCAGGTTGAAGAATCGCTGCCTAATTACCAAATTATCGTTGACAGAGCCGATAAGGGTTTAGACACTATAGAAGTTCAGGTTGAAATAGACCAGAAATTCTTTTCCGACGAAATTAAGAGCATTGAAGCCGTTAAACAGAAAATAAAGAAAAGCATAGAGCAAACTATTTTGGTAGGCGTTACGGTAAAACTTGTAGAACCCAAAACCATAACCAGAAGCGAAGGCAAAGCAAAAAGAGTTATAGACAACAGAAAAATGTAACAGCCCAGACTTCGTCTGTTTTTATGAGATAGGCGGCAGAAAAATTTAAAATATTGTTTAACGGAGCGCGTCTTTATGGATTTTTCCATAAAAAATGTTTTTCAAAAAGCTTTTGAAACTGTAAAGAAAAATGTTTTTCCTTTTCTTGTTCTTGTTATTGCGTTTACGGTTATTTTTATTTTGGAGTTTATTACGGCGGCTTCCGGCGATACTTTGAGGTTAATAGTCAATCTTTTTTCGTCTTTCTTTGTTTTGTGCGCTTTTTCTTTTATTCTTAATATGTGCCGGCAAAGCAAGGATGGAGATTTTACATCTTTTGTTCTTCCTTTAGGCGCTTTTTTGCGGATAATAATTTTATCGGTAATTGCAGGAATCATATTAATTCCCGCCGGAATTTTAGCGGGGCTGCTTTTATCGCGGCTTTATGCGCATTCTTACATTAATTATGTTATTTTGCTGATAAGCTTTTTTGCGGCTTGCATTTATTTTTCCGTCAGATTTGCTTTTATAGTGCCGGCTTATATAGACAATATGGACATTACCGAAGGCATAGGGCACAGTTTTAACCTGACGCGCGGAAATTTTGTTAAGCTTGCTTTTTTATTTATTATATGTTTTCTTGTAACTGCTATAGGAGAAATCGGTTTTGTTCTTGTAACCGTAACTTGGCCGCTGGTTTTGATAATTTACGCATGCGCTTATTTGCAGCTGCACGGAAACGAAGATTTGCAGGAAACGGAAACTTCTCTTGACGCTGACCCATGGGAAGCCGCAAGAAACAAATACAAACAAAAAAGTCCCAAAGATTTAGCCAAAGAACCTAAACTTGAAAGAACTGCGCATGAAAATAGCGACAGTTATCTTGGAGAAGATAAAAATAAAACGGAGGAAAAATGAAAATTACACAAATGTCTGTTTTTATTGAAAATACAGAGGGAAGATTGTTTGAACTTTGCGACATTTTAGGTAAAAATAATATAAACATCAAAGCTTTAACTTTAGCCGAAAGCCCGGAATTCGGCATTGTGCGCCTTGTTGTTGATAAAGCTGAAAACGCTGTTGAAATTGTAAAAAAACACGGGTTTATCGCTTCGCTGGCTCAGATAGCGGCAGTTGAAGTTGCAGACGATCCCGGAGGGCTTGCCGCCGTGCTGAAAGTTCTTTCCGAAAACAAAATCAACATTGAATACATGTACGGATTTGTTGAAAAAGCTTCGGATAAAGCTCTTATGGTTTTTAAGTTTGAAGATATAGATAAAGCAATAGAAGTTTTATGCGCTAACTCCATACCGGTAGTTGCAAAAGAAACAATATCTTGCGCAAAAAAGCGCATATAAAAAAGGATTTATCAAGATGGACGATCTTATTAATTTTATTCTTCAGGTTGGCGAAGATTCATTTAATAAAGTTTCAAAAAATTCGGCTTTTCTTATTTTATTTGCCGTTGCTCCGGCTTTGCTTTTTTCAAACATAATAATAGCCGCATATCCTTTGCTTTCTTTAAAGTACGCCTGCATTAGAGCCGCGCTGGTTTTGGCGTTGTTTCTTTTTGTTTACACAAGTTATTTAACGGCTAAAAACGTTAAAATAGCGTTTCATAATGTTTTTATGCTGTTTAATCCGGCGCGCTTGTTGAAACCTTTTACGTTTTTTGCGCTTTTTTGTTTAGCTTATATCGCGGCGGCGGTTCTTTTTATGCTGCCTAACATAGTTTTTGCATATAATGTAAGTTTAAAAGAAATTATGCCTCTTTTTCTTTCGCTGCACGCGGTGTCGGTTATTGCGCTGATAGCTTTTTTTATTTTGATGCCGGCTTTTATTTTTGCGCATTATTCCGTTTTTGAAGGCGAAGATTTTTCCGACGCGTTTGACGCGGCCTTTAAAATTTGCGGTAAACGAAAAAAAGAAATTTATTTTTCGTTTTTTGTGGTTTTTTTAATAGTGATCACTTCAAATCTTATTGCTGCAAGCCAGCTGATAATTGTGCCTGCGGCCATATTTTTTATGTATCAGGCGTCGTTTATTTTAAAAATAAAAACCGAATCTGACGCTGCGCCGGTTTTGATAGAAAACGGTTATTTGGGAGAAAGAAACAAACCTTCGCCTGATCAATTGACGGATTTTCAGTCTTTGGCGGCGGCATCTCGGCCGGAATTTTATCAGGCAACGCCTATTCAGGCGAAGCCTGTTCAGGCGAAACCTGTTCAGACGAAGTCTGTTCAGCCGGAAATTTCTCAGACGAAGGCTGTTCAGCCTGCGGCTGCTCAGCCGGAAGTCTCTCGGTCGGGAACCTCTAATCAGGCTAAGCCCGGATTTCAAAAAGTTTTTCAGGCTGCCGCCGACAGCGTTACTGCCGGCAGCGCTGATACCGCTAATATTAATATTAACGCCCGCAAAGGCTCTGCGGGAAATTTTAAAAAAGTTTTTCAATCGCCCGCCGGCATTTCTGACGCAAACCCAATGCCGCAGCAAAAACCGGAAATCTTTCAGACTGAAATTCAAAAAGATATTTCGTCTCATGCGGGGTCTTCTAAGCCGCAGGCGATTGCGGCGTTTGAAGAAAAAAAAGACGAATATATTAATAAAGGGCAAGAGTATCAGTTTGGCAAAATAATTGATAACAGCGGAGCGGCTGTAGATAAGAAAACTTCAAACGCGCCGGCAGTGCAAACGCCCTCCGAGCAAAGACAGGCTTCAAAAATAGGACACGTTTCAGAATATAATCCCGAAGAAGATACGGCTTCGCAAAAAGAAGATTCGGAAAGAGTTTCAATGATGGACGTGTTTGCAGACAGCGAAGAAACTTTAAACGCCGCAGACGCCAGAGACGAAATTTTGCGGGCTCTTGAAGAAAACGCAGACGTTGAAATTGTTCAAGACGACGACAGCGCCGACGACGGCATATACGATATAACGGTTGATCCGCGCGATAAGAAGGTTAGCGGCAAAAGAAGTTCTTCTATTGAAAAAAATTCCAAAATAGAGCTGATAAGAGAATTTAAAAGCGAAACAAATTCTATAAAAAACAGAAAAATCAACGATAAAATTGAGAAAGGGTTTTTTACTTCCGGCGTTCATAGCGAAAAAACGTCTAAAAAAGGTTCAAGCGCCGGCGACAGCCGGCAAGACGATGATGTTTACGAAATTTCAACGGATAAAAAAGATGAAAAATAAAATAACGGCAGTCGTAGGCGTAAGCGTTAACCCCGAAAAATTCGGATATAAAATATTTGACGGCTTAATAAAATCCGGATATAAAGTTTTTGCAGTCGGCGTAAAAGGCGGGCAATTGTTTGCAGAAAAAATATATGCAAACCTTGCCGATTTGCCCTGCAAGCCCGATATAGTGATAACAGTAGTTCCTCCTGCGGCAACGGAAAAAACGGTTGACGACTGCATAGATTTAGGAATAAAAGAAATATGGATGCAGCCGGGCTCAAATTCAGAAAAAGCCGCGCAAAAAGCCCGTGCCGCCGGCATCAAAGTTACAACAGACGCTTGTTTTATGAAAGCAAACAAAATTTGGTAGTGGCGGACTATAGTCCTTTTAATAAAAGCTTTCAAGCAAAATTTCTTTTCAGACTGCGTCTGCAGGCTGCGCCTGTTTTATGAAACACAGACTTCGTCTGTTTTGTTTGCGCCTGTCAATTGTTTTTTCAAAGTCTGTCATTGCCGTGAAAACGGGAATAGCCGCCGCTGTCATCCCCGCGTTTTTAATATTCGTTCTTCTTTAGCAGCCTGCGCCCGAATGTCTTTATCGGGTGTAAAAAGAATTTTTAGTAAACGTGGCGCCTGTCAATTGTTTTTTCAAAGTCTGTCATTCCCGTGAAAACGGGAATAGCCGCTGCTGTCATCCTCGCGAAAGCGGGGATCCATTTTTAATATTAATACAGTTTTTAACATTATT
>JAISRM010000238.1 GCA_031273645.1 Endomicrobium sp. | reverse complement strand
TTCGTATCCTCTGTGAGTTTCCATAGAAATAGACATAATACTGTCTTCAAGTTTGTGAATATCCGTATATTGAAAGTATCCAAGCTTATATCCGAATTTATAAGGATCTAAAAGGTTTTTCTTTACGGAATTTAGAGTCTGTATAAAAATTTCGGCATTGTCCATCATTGCTTTAAAAGTCTGCGCGCACAATCCTTGCCAGATCATTTCTCTACTTTCAGGCATAACTCTTTTAAAAGCTTGCTGAGTAACATAACATGCAAGATATTCATCTTCCATATTCGTCATATAAGTTTTATTTTCTTGAAGATATATGTAGTTTTCAGCGTGAATATTTTCGTGAAGGATCACCATAAACAGCAATGATTTAATTATTTTTTCATCCGTTTCTTCAAAAATCGCTCTGTCAACCATGATAAAGCTTGCTTTTGACAACAAACCTAAAATATCGTCCGGCGGGAAAAAAGATCCTATCGCCCCTTTAAAATCTATCACATCATTTCCTATAAATAAAATCGGCCTTCTTTGCGAAATAATAACACCGCTTTTTTCAATCAAATCGTAAATTTCGTTCACATATTTTTGCGCAAATTCTCCGTTAGAAAATTCAACGGCTTCCTGCACTTTCTCTTTAGAAATACGAACTTTTTGCCTTTCAGAAATATCAAGCCTTTCCCACAGGCGAGATGCTATACTTTTAATGCTCAAAGTTATTTTTGTCTGATCTGCTGCGCCGCCGGTTTCAAAAGTTCTGCCGCTTAAAACGCTGTCGTTTAGAGGCTGTACGTATTCTATAGGCTGTATATATTGAGGGATAAGAGTTTTATAAGCGGCGCTGTCAGGGAACGCAAAAGAAGATATTGCCGCAATAACAAGAAAAGCAATAACAAAGAACGTTCTTTTTAACGTATCGGTAATTATACTTGTTGCCGGCCGGGAGATTTTTGCATCTACAGCCGTGAAATTGCGGGAAACGTGCGCTAACACATTAAAAAAAGCGGCGGGAAGAATAGCCCAGTAAGCAGATGCGCCTATTAACAGCGCGCCAGCCAAACCGGCTGCAAACGCAATCCAAGCAGCCCTTTTTATTTTTACCGCGCCTTCTCTTCTTATAACAAACTCTTCATAGCTGTTGTTGACGTGCATGTTGACAAAAACATCTACGGGCAATAAAGCCGAAGGAAGCATTTCAATAACGCCTACAAGCGTCCCTCTTAAAATTTTTGTTAATAAACCGCTTCCTTTTAAGCCGAGCATATCGGCTATCAGCGACGAACTCTTTAGTTCAAGAAATATGGGTTTATCATTGGTTTTAAAATTAGCGGCGCGGATATTTTCTCCGTTTGCCAGCTGCATATCAAAATCGGCGTATGAGCCTATTTCAGACATTTCACGAATACCTAAATGTTTGCCGTGCAGATTTGCTTTAGCGGCAAGAATCATATTTTCGTCGTCATCGGGCAGTTTTTCTTTTTGCTTGACGTTTATAACAGTTATCGCCTTATCGCCGCCGTCGGCATAAACATAAGTTTTCAGACTGCCGTCAAGATTATTACCGTGAACAAACGCGTTTTTTAACATTTCGTTTAAAGCGCGTATTAACTTATTTCTCTCTCGCGAGCTTAACTGTTTATCAAAAAAACTTTTTACAAAGTTGTCGGAGAAATGAAAAATTGATTCTTCTAATCTGGCATAATACTCTTGGACGCCTTCCGTATTAAATCTTTTAAAAGTTACAGCCAGTATTTTTCCGCGCGCCGCGCTGTCTGCAATAGAGGGCATCTTGTTATAATATTGAGAGAGTTCAAGATCAAATTCTTCAACCGCGCCTGCGTTTATTTTTTCCTCAAAAACGGATTTGATGTCGGAAGCAAGATATTCTTGTCTGAAGAAGGCGTCCAAAGCGGATTTATCAAGCCCGAGCGCGCAATATCCGGCAAGAAAAATACGGGCAAAAATTCTTTCTTGGCTATTGATAAGCTCGTCTCTTTGATGCGCTTTTAATATAGCCGATTGAAGAGTTTCCGGCAGTTTTCTTATGATATTTTTATCTAACCCGTCAATAACTTCCGCAAGAGCCTCATTTGACTCTATGTCAAAAATCAGTCCGTCTCCGGTAATAAGATTATATTTAGCGGCTATTGCGGCAATATTTTTTACTGTATCGGAAACGCGCGGATTAAAAATTCCAAAGCCCGCCCCTAACCAAGACGAAAGATTTTTAGCAGCTTCTAAAGATTGCGAAAAATTTTGCGTATCAGTTTTTATCGTCTTTAGATCGGCCGGCGTTTCGCTTGTAATTTTTCCGTTGTTATTTCTTAAAATCAGTTCAAAACCGCCGGGCAGTTCGACGGTAGTTTTACCAGAAAGAAATTCCCTCTCGATTTTTTCTCCAAGCGCCTCTTCTATGCTTTCAATAATTAAATCAATATTTTTTTTGTCGTAAGCAACGTCGGAAAGTTCTCCGGCGGCAATATCAATCATCAGGCGGGCTATTTCGGGTTTGCGAGCCTGCAGCGCAAGAGATAAAGCCAAAGTTTGAGACGAAAAAACCGAATTTAGCTCTAAAAAAGAATTATAATTTTCTTCCGCGCTTTTTGTCTCCTGCGTTATCTGAGGCATTACGTTTATATAAGACGTTCCGTTTTCGCTAAACAGCTTATTAATCCCTCTGCTGTGAAACCCTCCGGTAACCGCTATAATAATATTATCGGAAGAATTTTTGTCCAGCCTTTTTTCTATATTTTTTATAAATATAGAGTTTCTGTCTTTGTTTACCGCATAGTATTTTGTAAGAAAAGCAATGTCTTCTTTAATGTCTGTCAATGCGTTTTTAAAAGCGTATTTTGAATAAATTTTTTCAAAACGCGGATATTCTTTTTCAAAAAACTCATAATCGCCGGCAGTTATTTTCGTATTTAAAAAAGATTCAAGATAAATATAAAAATCGCTGAGAAAAGATATTTCTATTTCTTCGGCGGTAGAAGAAAATGCAATTCTTATATCTTCGGCTATTCTTCTTTCTTCATCAAGCATTTCAACGAGATTTATTTTTTTGCTTGCTTGTATATAATTGATAAGTTTTGCAAGATTGCTTTGCGCGTTTATATTGATGCCGTATTGTTTTGAAAGTTCAGGAAGACGCAAACCCAATTCTTCAATATCGGAAAAACCCGCCGTCTCAAGAGAAAGTTTATTGTATTGGCTATATGAAAGATTTGCTTTAAAATAATTGACAAGCGAGCCGATCTCAAAAGCGGCTTTGTTATATTCAATTTTTTTCTTTGCCTGCATAAGACTGCAAAAAGCGATAAACAGAGGGTATTTGCCGGAAGAAATTGAAAGCAGCGAATTGTATTTATCGCCGCTGCGGTTTAATTTTTCTATATATTTTCTTAAAACGGCATAATACCTTTCCATCGGCATTGCGCCGGATTTATATTTTTCAAAAGTCGCGCTGAACCTGTGATTTTCTCTGCTGAAATATTTTGCTTTAAGATATTCTATCTCGGCTTTTATCTGCGAAAGTTTTTCATTATATTTTTGATTGTTATTTAACGCTTTTGAAAGCCTTTCAAGGTTTTGTTCGTGTATATCTCTGTCTTCAAGGCCGTAAAACGGCGTTTTAATATCGTTTTTTAAATAATAATATTCCGCGCCGGTAAGCCTTCCTTTTTCAAAAAGCCCTTCAATAATATTGTTTTTAAGTTTTTCATCTTTCACGCTTTCAAAAACGCCGGTATCTATTTCATCGTATCCGCCTTCGACAAAAATCGCCGAAATGTTATATGTTTTTTGTAAAGCGTCAATTATCCGTTCAATATTTTTTTGCGTTTCTATATGGCAATGCAAGTCTTGAATATTGATAACGGTATATCGGCTGTCTTCAAAAGTTTTTGATTCCACTACCCTGCCCAGATTAAACGGAATGAAACTTACTGAATTATCAAAAACTTTTGCGCTGTTAACGCCTGCGGCCGCATGAGCAATATCTGCGCCGATAATTGAAACTGCAAAACATAAAGCCGTGAAAACAGAAATTAGTTTATTCATAAATTTTTCTCAAATAAAAAAATTCGGCTTGCCCAAAAAGCAAACCGAATTTAAAGATAATATATTATCGTCAATAAAAAACAAAGCGGGCGCGCTTCCTTTATGAAGGGCTTCAAGAAATAATAAATACATCTTAGTTATTTCAACTAAACCCGGCGGGCTGCCTTGCATTCCGTTATAAACAAACCTCGTATAATTTGAAACATTATGAACGTAAAAAATATTCTTTTTATTATTTGCCGCATAAGCCAAAACAGCGTTTATTGTTATTTTATAAGTCTTGCAATTATAAACGGGAACTTCCCGCGCGCCGCTTAGTCCGTTAAAGAAAAAATCTTTGGCATCTGCGTAATATTTTTTAAAGGTTTTATTTGAAATATCGAGGAAATTTGCGGCTTTTGCGACAGAGCAGGAAATTTCTGCATTGTTATTTTTTTCAAGATATAAATAAGCGTTTGCAAAGCGCAATTGCGCAAGCGGGAACGCGAAAAGAAAAACAGAAATGATAATCGCCGTTATTTTAGTGTTCATGACATTAATTTTAATACATTTACCGTTTTTTAGCTATCAAAAATTGTAAAGAAATTGTAAAAAATTATTGAATTTTAAATGCAGAAAATTTAGCTTATTATTTACATTTTCCGGTTTTAGCGTTGATCTTGCGGCAGTAAATTCCCTTTATTTTTTATTCCAAAGTTCTTTATAAGTAAAATACGCTTTTCTAAGCTGCCTTTTAAAATCGCTGTCTTTGCCGTCGCCAAGACCGGCTATGCCGTACCATTCCTCATAACTTTCGCCGTCTAAAAAAGCTCCGCCGAACTTTGAAAACTCGTCGTGTTTCCAGGGATCGCTGTCTCCTTCTGATTTCCACCATTCGTCGCTCCACTCAAAAATAACGCCGCCTAAAGCATTGCCCGCTCCGCCGACAACTCCGGCGATATTGTCTTCAATATCGTTCCAATATCCTCTATGATAAGAAGCCTGCCCTTCTTCTATTCTTGCCTGCGTCCAGCCTTTAGCATAAGCAGGGCATCCGTACTCTGTTATCAGAACGGATTTGGCGTAAATGCCGGAAACGTCATTCCAGACATTTCCAAAACCTTGTTCTCCTCTGTAAGCGTTTAGCCCGAAAACGTCAATATCGGGAGCGTTTTTGGCGCAAATGTCCAAAAATAAAAGGTCGCCGTTGTTGACGACGACAGGTCTTTTTTTAGGATCTAAGGATTTTATAAGCTTTGCGCATTCGTTTATAAATTTATAAAAACTTTCCGGCTTTACATTTGCATTGCAGCCTACGCCGTAATTATTTTCATTTCCTAAAACCCACATTAAAACGTAAGGCTCGTCTTTATATTCTTCAACCATGCTTTTTATGCTTTCAATCATATTTTTTTTATGCAAAGGGTTATCGTAATCCGTGCCTTCGCTAAACGACGCGCCCGAACCTACGGCGTATGCTCCCGCAAAATCGCCTATTAAATACATGAATCCGTATTTGTCATAACCCTGCCGCAGCAGTTCTTTATTAAGCTTTTTATTATTAGCGCCGCCATGGTGAAATACTCTTAAAGTATTTGCGCCCATAGCTTTCATCAAAGCAAAATCGCCGACGGGTTTTTCGTATTCTTCCTGCTTGTCGTTTCTGTTTGTATCAACCCATGCGTCAAAAGCCCCGTCTATAAGTCCGTTTTTATTATAATCGTCCCACGACCAGTCTATCGCATTATTTAAACTTGCGTCAACGGGAGAAAGCCCTACTTTGCTTGGCTCGTAAGTTACGCCTTTTACCACAAAAGGTTTACCGTCGACAAAAAGCCTGAAATTTTTATTTTCATATTCTATAATTTTAACTTTACCGTCGCCGGTTACTTTTTTTATTCCGGAAGGCTCATAGTATTTTCTCTTAAAATCTTTTGCTTTGGCTTTTACAAGTTTTCCGGGATTGACGATAAAAGCGTCGTTTCTCGTATTATTGTCAAAAGAATTTTCTATTTTTATTTCGGCGCCTTCAAGTTTAACGCCGATTTCAGGATGCTGCCTTGTAAGAAATTTTATTCTTGAAATACATACAGGCCCGATATACCACGGAGTCTGCCACTGCGTCCAGCCTACCGCTTTAGGAAAAAAAACAAGACAGGCATAATAGGCCTTTACGGCGTGAGCGTAATTGCCGGCTTTATCTAAGGCAAGAGCCGTAAAATAAAGTTTTACTCCGGGATCTTCTTTTACCGCAGCCCATTTATAAAAATTTGCCTGATAATCGGGCGAATTTACATAGTTCCACTTTCCGCCTTCAAGTTTGTTCTCTTCAACATATTTAAGATAGTCCGGAGAATTGAGAACGCTTGTTGAATTTGGAAATACGCCTTCGCCGCTTGCAGCTCTTAAACCTTCGGAATCTTTAACGTCGTATTTGTATTTTGCAGTTCCTATATTTTGAAATTCCCCGTATTTTTCATAGTCGACCCATTTTTCTGTGCCCGGGTCGTAAATAGCAAAAGGGCGCGGAGCTTCGTATTTCATTTTATTATTGTATTGCTGCGCTTTTTTAAGTTCCGTTTGTAAAATTTTTTCTTCTT
>JAISRM010000078.1 GCA_031273645.1 Endomicrobium sp. | reverse complement strand
TTAGTAAACTTGCATTCCCGCTTTCGCAGGACAGGCTTCGCCTGTTTTATGGAACACAGACAGTGTCTGTTTTTTCAAGGTCTGTCATTCCCATGAAAATGGGACAGGCTTCGCCTGTTTTATGGAACACAGACAGTGTCTGTTTTGTTCGTGCCTGTCATTCCCATGAAAATGGGAATCGCCGCCGCTGTCATCCTCGCGAAAGCGGGGATCCATTTTTAATATTAATATAGTCTCTAACATTATTTCTTTTCAGACTGTGTCTGTTCTTATAAAACAGCCGAAGGCTGTAAACAGACTTCGTCTGACAGAATTTTTTAGCAAACTTGGATTCCCACCCGATAGAGACACTCGGGTGCAGGCTGCTAAGGAAGAACAAATATTAAAAACATGGGAATGACAAAACAGACGAAGTCTGTTCCCGCTTTCGCGGGAATGACAAAACACAGCCGAAGGCTGAAAAACAAACCGAAAGACATTTTTTGACAAACTGAAAACGCATTTTTAGACAGATTCCTCTTCTTCATTGCATTGAGGGCGGGACTTCCCTATTATTGCTTGGCTTCTAAAATCAGCTTGCTTTAAAAACATTTTGGAGCAGGTCTAAAATCCATTTTGCCGAAAAAATTAATATTCCGCCAAGTATCACTTTTAAACCGTTTTTAATTGCGTGTTCATCGCCCATAGACATTCTTATGCCTGTCCACACTATGCCGCCTACTACCGCAGCTCCGCCTACAACTGTCGTTACCCAAGTTATAAGATTGTCAAGAGACGATTTAATATTCTCCCCATATTGCTGCGCTAAAGAATCCTGCGCAAAAACCGCCAAAGAAATTACCGCTGCCAAAGCCGCCAACTCGCTTTTTTGTATCTTCATTTTTTGCCCTCTCCTTTTAAAAGTTTTGTAAACTTAAATTGTTTTATATCCGCTGCCTGCCGCTGCGCTAAAACGGCTAAATCTAAATCTTAAATTTTTTAATAATATTGTTTTTTACCAAATATTCTTCTAATATCTCGTTCCAGTCAAACACAGGATTATAACTGTCTATCTCTTGCCATGCTTCAAGAGGCTTTTCGTTAAGAGCCAATGCTATGGCGGCATTGTAATAAATCTTTTCAGTGTACATTTTTTCCTCTGAAGCTAATTTACGCCTATTATAATATTCTTTCTTTGCCGTCTTTTTCTTTTCTGCAATGGAAATATCGTTGGGCATAAGCCTTAAAGCCTCCGTATAACATTTATAAGCGTCGTCCCATTGACCGTTTTGGCAATATTGCGCGCCTCTTTGCGCAAACTTGTCTGCGTATAGCGCTTTATGCTCGGAGAGCTTCTCTAAAAATTTATTTATCTGCGTTAAAGCAGACAGTTTTTCTGCAATAATTTCTGCCTCGTAAAAATCATAATTCTTAAGGCATGCTGCAAATTCTTTTTCAAAATTAGCTATCGCGTCTTCTTTCATTTTCACTATCTCTTTGTTTTTTGCATTGTAAATTGTTTCTAAAACCGCTTTTACGTTTGCGTCGGGCGCGGCTTTTAACGCGTTAAGACATTCCTTATAAGCTTCTTTTTGTTTTCCGTTTTTTTGATATTTCTTTGCCAACTCTATATACGAGTTCGTAGATTCAGCCCTGCGTTTATTTTCTAAAATAACAAGCAGTTCTTTTGCCGCATTGTCTTCGGGTTTAAGCGGAATTGTTTTGTTTAACAGTTCTATGCCTTTGTCTATTTTGCCGTTTTCGGCAAAATGAGCCGCATCCCTGACGTATCTGTCGTATATTCTGTTTGCTTTTCTATATATTTCTTGAAAATCTTCAGTAATGGTTTGCGTTCGGGAATATACGGCTTTCCTGCTTTGACCCCATTTAAAAGAAAAACCCATTTTATTAATAGCCTGTTCTTCGTTTAGCTGATAGGCGTAATCCAGCTGAAATCCGCCGACTTTAAAACCTACTCCCATAGAAATATCTCCGTCAAAACCCGCGCGCAGCATTAGCACTTCAAACAAAGTGTATTGAAAACCAAAAGCGTATATCAGCTGGCTGTCTTCAACGCCTGCTTCTATCGCTATTTTTATTTCGTCATAACTGAATTTATCTTTGTTTTTATCGTATTTTGGAAAAACAAGAGTTTTCAATCCGATTCCGCTCTTGATAATGAACGGAACGCTTTCGGATTCTTCGTTAAGTTTAATAGGGATATTAATAAGATTTTGCATAACTAACCCTGCGTCTAAAGAAGTTTTTTTCCATTCTTGTATGCGGTATGCCGCGCCTAAGTCTAAAGCCCCTCCTGAATCGCTATAACCTAATATATCGTAATACAAATACTTTACGCCTATGCCGTAATTTAATTTTATTTTCTCAATATATCCGCCGTAAGAGCCGTTAATCAAAGTTTGACCCGAGCTTTTTTTCTGTCCGATTTCGGTTAAGCTTTCTCTTATTTCAATGTCTCCCGTAGATAATTGCGAAGCCGACAAAGCAAAACTTCCGTTATCGCCTACCCTTGTTTCAAAACCAAAAAACATATACGAGCTGTCTTGCATCAAAGTCCAATAATTAGCGGCAATTTCTTCGGCGTCAATTTTGGGAAGAAGCGCAGGGTTATAATAAGATACGCTTATATCGTCGCCTACAGCCGTAAACGCTCCGCCCATGCCCGCCGCCGCAACGCCTGCCCCGTATGATAAAAAATGCTGTCTTCTTTGCGCATTTGCGCTTTGAACCGCAAAAAACAAAAATACTGCTATAAAAAGCAATAATATTTTTATTTCACAATTGCTATTTTGCACTTTGCGTTTCCTCCGCTTTTTTCTATTACGCAAACATATACGCCGTTGTATAATGTCTTTCCGTTTCCGTCGCGGCCTTTGTATTCGTATTCGTTTTGACCCGCCGCGGCGTTAAAATTATCTTCAAATATTTTTTTGCCGTTTAGCGAATATATCTTTATTTTTACGTTTTCAGATTTCGGCGTATGGAAAACTATCTTTGTTGAAGTTTTGTTCGGGTTAAACGGATTTGGATAATTAAATGATTTATTATTTTCAACAATAGAACGTTCGTAAAGCGTATATCTGTCGCTTTCAAAAACGTTCCCGCTGTCGTCTGCGACTCTTATATAATATGCGTAAACCTCGTTTAAGTCGTTAAAATTTAATGCCAAGTCAACGTTTGCTTCATATTCTACGCCCTTTACATGATCGGTATCGGCTGAGTCTGCGGCGCTCATAACAAAGGGACTGCCGGCTATTTGCATATCGTTTAAAAATATATAAATTCTTGGGAAATTTATAGAAGGAGGTTTTTCATTGAAGTTTTTATATTTCACTTTAAACATAAGCGTATTTTGTCCTTGAACGGCTTTAAATTTTCCTATAACGCTGTTTGCATAATCCGAATCATCGCTAAATCTTAATGAAATCGGCGGATTGTTTGTGTCGACAATATAGCCGTAGTGTTTAACTCCGTTAAACATTGACGGAACATATAATTTTTTGTTTCTGACAAAACAAGTTGTCATATTGTTTGAACGCTCGTATGGTATTATATCGTCATTGCTGCCGTACTGCGAAAGTATTTTTCCCGGCAAATACATAGTTTTTACAGGCTGACCCGAATAATTATACTGCGTTAATTTTTCAAAACCGGATTTTGTTGCGTCAGGCTGCTCTTTAAAATTGCCGCACAAATAATACATTGCGTCTTTATCTGCGCCGACTAAAATTTTTCTCTCATTCTTTGAGGAGTCATAAACGTATGTGTCCGGTATTGAAAAAGTTTTCTCAATCTGTCCCCGATTATTTATCAGAGCGATATTATCATTGGTATGAGCAGTTGAGCCGTCTAAATAATCATACTGCGTTAAAATTAAAAGAAGTCCGTTGTCTAAAAGCATTAGTTTTCGCTCGCCGCAATTAACGGCTGTCGGAATTTCTATTGCAAAAACCTGATTGCCCTCGCTGTCTATTTTTTGCAATTTAATTCTTTCTATAATGAACTTATCCTTTGCCAATATATAAATATTAGCGTCGTTATCAATAAGAAACTCCGTATTATTATGGTAATTATTGCTCAGATACTTTGTAACAGAAGAACTGTATATAAGCGAATATCCGCCTGTATTTTTATCAATTTTATATATTTTAATTCTGCAGGGATCAGACGTCTCGTCGCCGTAATATATTGCATACAAAAAATCTTTATTTTTAGGAATTACAAGCCCTTGCGGTCTGATAAAAGAGGGCGCTTCGGCGCTTGGGGAAATGCTCCACTGCGCAGCAATATTATTATTTGAATATTTTGATATAGTATCGTATCCTTGAGGAGTTGAATTAGCGGCATATTTATTGCCCGCCGCATATACGTCGTTATTTGAATCTATTGCTATTTTTATAAGTCTTCCGTCATTTTTATATCCGCTGTCATCCGGGGAAAAATAATCGCTCTTAAGACTCGTATGAAATTCTAAAAAATTTGCCGCATACGAAAGATTATCGTAATTTAATCTATACAACAGTCCCGAACTTATCTGCACAAATTCCCGCGCATCGTCTGTCCTGTTAACTTTTGTCGCCTGCGGTATAGGAGCCGTAGTGTCATATACGACAAAAAAGTCGCTGTCTTTAAGTATAGGCTCGCCGTAAAGATAGCCTGCGCAAAAGAAAAACAGCGCGGATATAAATATTAAGTTTTTTAAAAAACATTCTTTTTTATTGCAATAAACGTTTCTCACTGCTTTCCCCTTCTCATATCCCGTTTTTAAATTTTATTAGACATAACTCTGTACGACAGCCCAAGCCCGACGAGATATTGCGAATTTGTCCCGTAATTGCCGTTAATGTAAACTATAAAATTCTCGCCGATTTTATAGTCCAGCTGCAAATCTAAACCTAAATATAAAAGTTCTTCCGCGCTTTCAATTTCCATAGAATGTTCTCTTTCTCTGGCTAAAACTTCTTTTATCGTTCCTTTTTTGCCAAATATTGCAGCGCGCCCGTTAAAGCCGCCGTACAATGACAAAAATTTGTTTATATTGTAATTTGCATTTATTCCAAATGTCCCGTCTAAACGGCTGTTTGTCGCGCCGTCTATTATTAAATTGACGTTATTTGCGCCTTCTTCTTTTATCTCGCCGTTAAATATCGCCGCGCCGGCAACCCCGATAAAAGGCATTATGGACAATTTATCTTTTATTTTAAAATCTTTCTCTGCCAAGGCGGCTATCTTTATTGCAGATAAATTAAATTCCGCTTCCGGCTTATACGTTTCGGATACGCTAAATGAACGTTTTGCTTTTATTTTTTGTGTATTATACGACAATGAACTTTTTAAATTTAAAGCGCTGCCAAGAGCTTTAAAAGCATATAACCCAAACCCTATTTCCTGCCCGTCGGCGCAATTGTCGTCTTGCAAATATTCGTTTGCAAGATATTGCCCAAACAAACCTATTATCATACTTTTGCCGTAAACTATATCCGCTCCAAACATACCCCCGACAGCCGTATTTTTAAAATTCCCCAATTGGTTTTCGTCGGAAGGCAAAGTTTTTGAGCGCATTATCCCTTGCGTCCAAAAGTTCTTGCTGTTTTTATACGACAATAAATCCACGTTTAATCTGTTAAAAAGAATTGAGTTATTATACATCTCCCCTGCAGACATTATAATGTCTGCATAAAATTTTCCGCTTAAATTTGCCGCCGCTTTTTCAAAAAGCGTTGCGCTTATTTGTCTTAACTCAAAAATATCGTCTGTAAGATTAACCATATCATCAGACATTGCGTTAAAACGCTCTTCGTCAAAGTATATTGTATTAAACAAACCCGCTATAGCTTTTTGATTTGCAGTATTGCCTTGCAGCGCTTGATATCCTATATAGCGCGAAACTAAATCTATTCTGTTGTCATAATATTGCAAACTATATTCTAAGTCTGCAATATTTAATTTCTCATTTGAAAATTCGCCGATTATAAAATCGCTTTCCAATATTGTATATACTTTATCTTTTCTTGATCTGCCTATCTGCAAAACAGACCATTTGCTGCTGTCAGACAATGTCGTTGTGCCAAGCGACACTATAAATTTGTCCGCCGTATTGTTTGTAAAATCAACGCCAAATTGTATTTGCCCGTCAACATTAAGTTTTTTTGCAGACGCAGTGTGAACTGTTGTTCCCGTTAAAATTGCGTCTTGCGCAATATTTATTTCAGCTATATTGACGTTTGGAGCGGTTATAGACACGCTGCCCTCTGCAATATTTAAAACCCCTTCAAAATCAGTTTTTCCGCCAAGATAAACCGTATTCTCGTCATATTTGTTTATCTCAGACAAACTGTTTCCGCTTATGCCTCCGCTAAATTCTATATAGTTTGTTCCGTATAATAACAGCATTGAATCATTAATATAAATATCATTGCTTTCAGAACCCGCCGACGCATTCATAGAATTATTTCTAAAGGTTATTCCGTCGCCGATTGATTTTATGGTAATGGTTGAAACGCTTGCATAAATCGCGCCGCCATTTATATGCGCGAAATTATTTTCAAAATTTAACGTTCCTTCAAGCTCAATATCGGCGCTTTCTGCATGAATGGCTCCGCCGTATCCCAAAAAAGCCATATTGTTGCCAATATTTATATTGTCGCCCGAAATTTTCAAATCATTGTGTCTTATTGCTATAAATCCGCCGTATGCCGCGACATTGCCTGATGCGGTTAAACTTGCGACATTTTTAAAAATTAACGGCGAATTATAGTCGGATTGAGAATTGAAGACGTCTATAGTTCCCATACTTGTATTCATAGAAGAACCATTAATTTGAAATTCAAAATTACCGTTTGCAAATAATGCTGTAACGCCCCCGTCAAACCTAATAGCCGAACCCGAATAAGCAGTATTATTTTTGAATATTGTCGTTGTATCATAGCCTTCTACAAGCAAAGATGAATTTCGTAAATATATGCCGCCTCCGCTGCCTAAAGCGGCATTATCTGCAAAAGATAAATTGCCTAAAACAGTTATAGCCGTATTGTTGCCCGCATATACTGCCCCGCCTATGTCTGAAGTATTGTTTGTAAAAGATGCGCTCCCTTGAAAACTCATATTTATAGCATCATACGCATATATTGCCCCGCCATATGCTAAAGCTGCATTGTTTGAAAAAGATGAATTGCCTGAAAGAATTATAGTTGTATTGCTAACTGCAGTTACTGCCCCGCCGTGTCGTTCAGCTTTATTTCCGATAAATTCAGCGTCTTTTGATACGGTTAAATTTGATCTGGTCAGACATATTGCCCCGCCGGAATAATTTGCAGCTGTATTGCTTGCAAAAGATGTATTGCCTAAAAAATTTATGTTTGTATCAGTTGCATATATTGCCCCGCCATATGTTAAAGCTGTGTTGTTTGTAAAAGATGAATCGCCTGAAAAAGTTATACCTGTATTGCTAATTGCATATATTGCTCCGCCGTTTTGGCCTCTGTTTCCGATAAACTCAATATCTTTTGATGCGGCTAAATTTGATTTGTCCAGATATATTGCTCCGCCATGATTATTTGTAACCGTATTGCTTAAAAAAGATGCGTTTCCTTGAAAATTTATG
>JAISRM010000212.1 GCA_031273645.1 Endomicrobium sp. | reverse complement strand
TTACCGCAAAAGGATCTCCGTTTTCGGCTCTCTTGTCGATAACAGGTCCTCCGGGGTAAGAAAGCCCGAGCATTTTTGCGGCTTTGTCAAAAGCTTCTCCGGCGGCGTCGTCTCTTGTTGCGCCCAGAATTTCGTATTTGCCAAAATCCTTAACCGCTATCAATTCGGTATGTCCTCCGGAAACTATGAGGCTTAAAAAAGGAGTTTTTAAAGATTTGTTCTCGATAAAAGACGAGTAAATATGACCTTCAAGATGATTTACGGGTATAAGCGGCTTTAAATAAACGGATGCAAGCGTTTTTGCGGCAACCGCGCCGACCATCAAAGCTCCCGCAAGTCCCGGCCCTGAAGTAAAAGCCACAGCGTCTATTTTCTTTGAAAAATCCGCAAAAGAAATGCCGGCTTCTTTTAATGCTTGTTCTATTACCGGATTTATGTTTTTTATGTGTTCTCTGCTTGCCAATTCCGGAACGACGCCGAAAAAACGGGCGTGAACCGGTATCTGCGAAGAAACGACGGAAGATTTGATTTTTGCTCCGGACACTACCGCGGCTGAAGTTTCGTCGCAGGAAGTTTCGACGGCAAGTATATTCACTTTGCGGCTCCGGATTTTAAAGATTTTTTCGGATTTATAAATGTAACGTTTGAATATGTTTTACCGTCGCGGGAATAAAATTTATAAGTAACTGAAGCGTCGGCGTTGTCTGTTCTGCTAAGACCTATTTTTAACAAACGCGCTATCTTTCTGAAACGCTCTTCGTAATCTGAAGAGTTTAAATTGCCTTTAAGCCGTATTCTTTTATAAAATTCGTTCCATTGCGCTTTGCGCGTTTTGCGTTCTCTGACGTATTGGCTTAAAATTTCCTGCCGCGCCGTCTCCGCCGATAAAACGTCGGTTATCATGTTGTCAACTTCTACATCGACGGAAAGCGTATGTTTTGAGGCGGGCTGCAAGACAAGCCATAGACCTATCCCGCAAAAAAACAGAAGTATGAGATATATTTTAATTATTATTGACTCTTGTTTGGCTTCTTTTGCCGCCATTGATATTCCTTATTTATTATTCTTGTCTTCTTTTTTCTTTTCGGAAGAATCTTTGTTTTCTTTTGTTTCGGAAGCTTTTGACTGCTTTATCATTTCAAAAATTTTTCCTTCGTTAATGATTTCAACGGCTTTATCTAAAACTTCGTCTTTAATTTTCTCGCTGTCTTCAACTGCGGATTTAGGATCTTTATCTTTTGCAAAAATCATGTCGGACTGACCGTAAAGCTTTATTTCGTTTTCAACCGGGACCTTGATTTCTATGTCGGGAGTAATGCCGTTGACGGATTTTTTATCGTCAGAGCGGTTTATCGGTCTTCCAGAAGGCAGATAGTATTTGGCTATCGTAAGCCTTAAAGCCGTGCCGTCGGAAAGCGGTATAACCGTCTGCACGCTTCCTTTGCCGAAAGTATTGCTGCCTATTATTAAAGCTCTTTTAAAATCCTGCATCGCGCCGGAAACTATTTCTGAAGCGGAAGCCGAACCTCTGTTGACAAGTATCGCAAAAGGCAAGTCGGGAAAAAGGGCATTTCCCGAAGTAAAATATTCTTTTTTAGTGTCTTCTATTCTTCCTTTAGTCGTAAGCGCAAGGGTCTTTTCTTTTATAAACACGCTTATTATGTCTATGGCAGATTCTAAAAGACCGCCGGGATTATTTCTAAGGTCGAGTATAACGCCTTTCATATCTTGGCGCGAAAAATCGTTTAAAACTTTTTTAATATCTTCTGCGCTTTGCGCGTTAAATTCCGAAAGTCTTATATAGGCTATATTGTCGTCAAGCATGGTGCTTTTTACGGTCTCAATTTTTATTTTTTCCCTGTTAATGATAAACTCAAGTTCTTCGGCAACATTGTCTCTTAATACAAAAAGTTTTACTTTTGTTCCGGCTTTTCCCCTCATAAGATTTGCCGCTTCGTCGCTCGACATGCCCACCGCCGAATGCGTGTCAATCCTTACTATTCTGTCTTCCGGCAAAATTCCGGCTTTATAAGCCGGCGTTCCCGGAATAGGAGAAATAACGGTTATATAGTTATTTTTGACCATAATTCTCAAGCCTACGCCGCTGTAAGAGCCTTCGGTTTCATTTTTCATTTCTTTATACGCCTTTTCCTCCATATATTGAGAAAAAGGATCTAAAGTTCTTACCACGCCGTTTATTGCGCCTACGGCTAAATCTTTAGGATTAGTTTCAGAAACGTAATTGGCGTTGATTATTTCCATCACGTCGATCATAAGTTTAAGCTTATCGTAAGTTTCGTCTGCGGCGCCGTAAACGGCGGCTGAAAAAGAAACGGTAAAAATTAACGGCAATAAAGTTTTTCTAAAACAAGATTTCATTTTTTCTCCACAAAACGATCTTTTCGCGCAAACTCTGCCGGAAGGCTGCGCGCCTGCGGCAAAATTTTTCGTTTTTTATTCTTATTTGCAAATTCCCGTCGTTTATTTCGCATCGGCTTTAAGCCATAACAAAGGATCGTCGGGAATATTGTCCTGCCTTATCTCAAAATATAAAACGGCGTCCGAACCTTTTCCGGTCCTGGCGATAGGCGTTCCTTTTGAAACTTTCTGATCTTCTGCGACAAGAAATTGCGCAAGCTGCCCATATACGCTGAAATAGCGGTCTTTATGATCTATTATAACGACTTTCCCGTAAGAACGAAATTCGCCGACAAATACCGCAACGCCTGAGTCCACGCTGCATACCGCGCTTGAGTCGCCGGTTTTAATTTTGATTCCGTTGCTTATAACATAAGCGTCAAGCTCGGGATGTTTGTTCTTTCCGAATTTAAGAATAACTTTTCCGCTTACGGGCCACGGCAGAGATTTTTTTCTCTTTATCTGCGAATCTTTAGAGCGTATGACCGTTCCTTTTTCTTTCTTCTTGCTTTCCTGCGAAAGTTTTTTTATCAAAATCTGCAAAGCTTTGGCGCTTTCGTTTAAAGCTTTAATTTCGGCTTCGGCTGCGGCGCGTCTGCCCGAAGTTCCGTCAAGAAGTTCCTGTTTTTCCTTCAACAAACCTTTTCTTTCGGCAAAAAGAGAGTTTTCTTTTTTTCTAAGGTTTAAAAGTTTTTCTTTGGCGGATCTCCATTTTTTTATATCGGCAGAAGACGTTTCAACCGCGTTTTGCCATGCGTCAAAAGCGCTCTTTTTATTTTTTAACGCTTCCTGCCTTATTTTGTACTCGACGGGATCGGCGGCGTAAGAAAAAGAAAAAGTCATTTTATTATAAGCTTCCAGCTCGTCGAGAATTATGCGGTTGAGTTCGTTGTTTTCCCTAAACGCCCTGCCGTATTCTTGAGAAGCCGAGGCAAGATTTCTTTCCGCAGTTTTTATTTCTAAAGCGAGTTTTTCAAGGTTATTTTCGTTTTTTTCTATAGCCGCGTTTAAAACCGACAGCTCTCTTTTAAAAACCTTTTCCTGCATTGCCAGCCTGTCTCTTTCAAGCTGCTTGCGTTTTATGTTTTTTTTGACGTCAGAAAGCTGCACCGACTGCTTTTTTATATCGTTTTCCTGCGCAAACGACCGCGCAAAATTAAAAAACGCAATAAGGCATGCAAGCGCGCATATTATTATTATCTTCATTTTAATCTTTAAAAATAATTCCAAAAAACGACGTAATAAATATTATGAGAAAAGCGGCCGTTTCGTCTATAACCAATTCATGTTCAAAAAAAACGCAAACGCTCCATACGCAAAGAAACCCTATCGCGCAGGCCGCAAGACAGGCTGCGGCGTTTGCGGCGGCCTTTTTGGGCTTATCTTCTTTTTTTAAAATATAAAGAGCGCTCTGCGCTGCGAAAAACATGAATATTATTATAGCAAAAAGAAGACCTATTCTCTTATAAAAAGACAAAGCGTTTTTAAGACGCGCGTATTTTTCAAAGACAGCGGCGTCGTAAACAATTTCATCGACCCCTTCCATAGAGCCGAGCATTTTTGCAATATCAGAAAGATATTTTGAATCGGGAAAAACCGAAGGAAGAAATCTGGCGTAAGACTGAAAAGACTGCGCGTCTGAGGGGACCGAAATGTCTTTTAAAAAAGGATTTTTTTCAACGGCTTTAGAATAGACTTGCGCGGCTGCGACGTATTCGTCGAGAGTCAAAATGCCGGAATCTTCTATGTCGCGGCATAATTTTGAATAATCTTTGTGATTATTGTCGATAAAAACGGTTACGGCAAGCTGCGAATAAAGCTGCTGCGCGTAAAGATCGAGCGCGTAATAGTGATTGACAAATAAAACCGCAAATGCGCAAATTCCGGCAAGCGCGCAAAATTTAAGAGCTTTTGAAGCGGCGTTTATATAAAAAGATCTCATATTTTATCCCGCAAAAACCAATTCATAGCGCTTTTTGCCGGCAGTAGCCGCGTACATATCGGCATATTCCAAAACCGATTTATCCCACGAAAAGTTACAGTCAAAAGCGTTTTGCATAAGAATTTGCCAATCGGCTTTATCGTTAAATATTTTTTCGGATTTTAAAATAGTCTCAATAAAATTTTCGCCGTAAGTTATGTTAAAAACAAATCCGTTCCCTTTCTTT